>NZ_JAXQNN010000006.1 GCF_034427455.1 Jeotgalibacillus haloalkalitolerans
TAGTTTTCAAGGTTCAAGTACTTCTTTTCGCTTTCTTCTTTATAAGGAAGAAATGCGGTGTTGCTCTCTCAAGCGACTTTCTTATATTAGCATAATTTATTTAGCTGTGTCAATAAGTTTTTTGAATTTTATTTTGTCGCGTTACCGCCGCCTCATCAGCGACGTTTATTATCTTAACAAGGGACTCCAAAAAGATCAATAGCTTTTTAAAAAGTTTTTCAAAAAACATGTTTTCAGACAATTCAATGCGTTCAACATGCAGCTTTTCAGATCCAAACGTCGTCATAAACATAATGCCTGCTGATACTTTTAAAGATAAAAGAGTAGGCTCCCGCCCACTCTTTTCAATCTCATACATAGTAATGTCTATGAAAGATCCCTTTGCCTTTTGTCTCTACAGGCTGGGTATTAATTTTACCTTTATCCAAAAGGAATTCAATCATAACTGCAAGGTCAACAGAATAATAGCTCAGCTCTTCATGCAAGTGAAGCTCCTGAAAACTCCAGCTGTCCTTTTCTTCCATTATACTAACGAGGTGACTTGAACCAACTTCCATTCTCGAATGAATCAGGAACTCACTGGCAAGAAATAAAAGCTCAAGTCTTTTTTCAAGACTTTCTTCGCTATTCACAAGCTCCTCATACAGCTTGTAGATCTCGGGCTCAATTTGTCTCACCTGATTCCAGACTGTTACTTCAGGATGAAATCCGTTTTCAATCACAGCAAGTCTGGCTAAATGGTGCAGTGAATGTACAACATGGTTATAAGCGTCGAGAAAATGTTTTGATTCAAAAAATGATTTACCATCCATATATCTTCTGATCAGCTTGGCATATTCAATACCCATTTTTATTTTACGTCCATAGAATGGAAAGTCTTTTAATTCCTGACGAAGTTGATCGATAAATTCATTGCGATCAAAAACAGCTCTTCCATTCAAAAGCCAATCTACAACTTTCCGGTTTGATCCGAGCAGCAGCCATTCTCTCAAACGTGCTTCGGTTACGATATGCATAGCCGCTTTTTTGTCTTCATATGTGTAATGCTTAATAAATATTGGCTTTTCCGCTTCCTTTACAATGATCAGCAGAATGGTATCGAATGTATCAGTAATGGGGCTTTTTTTATCGCGTTTTTCCATAATGACAATGCCTAATGTGTTAGTCTGACTGGCCCGCTCCTGATAGATCGGACGTAAAATATCTTCCATGTGTAATGGCTCCTTCACTTTTAAGTTGCTCACCTACATCTATTCGACAAAAGCTTTTGAATTCCTTCATGTGATTTCTTAATTAATCCGTCACGAATTCATTATTTTATTACCGGTTTTCTATGATATAGTAAAAGTTCAGGAGGGACAATTATGGCAAAAACTTATTCAAATAAAATTAATAAAATCCGTTCCTTTGCACTCGCCCTGATCTTTATCGGTGTGATTGTCATGTATGGCGGAATTTTCTTCAGAGATAACCCGATTGTTATGCTGATTTTCATTACGCTTGGTATGCTTTCTATTTTATTTAGTATGGTGGTATACTTCTGGATCGGAATGCTGTCGACTAAAGCGGTCGTCGTCACCTGTCCAAATTGTGAGAAACAGACAAAGGTACTTGGGCGCGTGGATATGTGTATGTACTGCCGGGAGCCTCTAACACTTGATCCGAACCTTGAGGGCAAGGAATTCAGTGAGGATTATAATAAAAAGAAAAAAGAATCAGCTCAAAACTAATTAAAAAAGCAGCTCCTTTTAAAAAGGAACTGCTTTTTTTAATGTGCGGCAGACTTTGCTTCGCACTCTTTACATGTGCCGTATACTTCCATGCGGTGATTATTTACTTTAAAACCTGTTACGTGAGAAGCCAGATGCTCAACCTCATCCAGACCAGGATAATGGAAATCAACAATTTTTCCGCACTCTTCACAAATCGCGTGATAATGATCAGTGGTGACAAAATCAAAACGACTTGAAGAATCTCCGTAAGTAAGTTCTTTTACAAGTCCTACTTCACGAAATACGCGCAGATTGTTATAAACGGTTGCCACACTCATGTTAGGAAACTTACCTTCTAGTGCTTTATAAATCTCATCAGCTGTCGGGTGTGACATAGCGCCTACCAGATACTCCAAAATCGCATGACGCTGAGGAGTAATACGTACTCCAGTCCCTTTCAGTGAATCTAATGCATCTCTTAACTGCACTTCTGACACCGCCATGCACCTTCTTTCTATATAAAGTCTTTCTTTATAATCTTTATAAATAGTGTAACTGTCATTTATTATATTTGTCAAATATCTATCAGTTTGTCTTTACTAAATTTGGCTGGTGATTTCCGCTCCAGGGGGACGCTTTCCGTGGCCGGGCGGTGAGCCCGCAGGCTTCGCCATAGCCTCACCTGTCCCTTCCTGCCACAGGAGTCGCCCCCTTCCGCTACAATTACCATCTGTACAAAAACACTGATGGTCTTTTAAAGAGTGATAAATTTAGAGATGAAGAAAGGACTCCCTGTAAAAGGAGTCCTTTTTAAATGATTAGTTATCATAGAATACATTTGCACCTGGTCCAAGATCAATACCAGTGTACATAAATACAAGCAGCATGATGACCCATACAATAGAAAATACAATTGTATAAGGAATCATTGTTGCAATCAGTGTACCGATTCCAACTTTCTTATCATACTTCTGAGCAAATGCAATGACGATTGCGAAGTATGGCATCAGCGGTGAAATAATGTTTGTTGTTGAATCTGCGATACGGTAAAGTACCTGCGTGAATTCAGGTGCATATCCAAGCTGCATCATAATCGGAACAAATACCGGTGCCATGAATGCCCATTTGGCAGATGATGAACCGATAAAGAGGTTGATCACACCAACGACGAACATAAAGGCAAGTACGAGTAGCATACCATCAAGACCCGCATCACTTAACCAGCCTGCTGCGTTATACGCAAAGATCTGACCGAGATTACTAGTGTTGAAGTAAGCAACAAACTGACCTGCTGCAAATGCAAGCACAATGTACATACCCATTGTCGCCATCGTGTCGCCCATTTGATCTGCAACATCAGTATCGTTTTTAATCTTCTTCGTTACAAGTCCGTATACAAGTCCTGGAATCAGGAAGAAGATAAATAGAATTGGCACAAGCGTCTGGAAGAACGGTGCATTCAGAATATCGTCATTCGGAAGCCCTGCACGAAGAGGTCCCCATGATGGAACAACAAGAAGCGCAATCAGTGCTGAGGTTACGATGATTGAAATAAGTGCCGCCCAAAGACCTTTTTTCTCTTCAGGACGAACCGTTGTCATATCTTCGCCTTCTTCACCTGCATAAGTACCTTTGTAAGTGCCAAGGCGCGGTTCTACGATTTTTTCTGTAACAAATGTACCTGCAACTGTCAGCAGGACAACTGAAGCGATCATAAAGTAGTAGTTCATCAGAATATTCATGCCTTCAGCATAACCTGCATCAACTGTAGCTGCTGCTGCAATTGTCAGATCACCTAAAAGCGGATCGAGTGATGTAACCAAAAGGTTTGCAGAGAAACCTGCTGATACACCGGCAAATGCTGCTGCAAGACCAGCCAGCGGATGACGGCCAAGACCAGCGAATAGTACCGCTCCAAGCGGAGTAAGTACAACATAACCTGCATCAGCAGCCATTGATGACATGATACCGCCGAATACAAGTGCTGCTGTTAACAGTTGTTTAGGTACTGATGTAACAAGTGCTTTCAGTGCTGCTGAGATCAGACCTGATCTTTCAGCAATACCAATACCAAGCATTGTAACAAGTACAGTTCCGAGTGGTGCGAATCCTGTAAAGTTTGATACTGCTGACTCAAACATATACAGAATACCTTCGGAGCTTAAGAGATTAAAAACTGCAATCTCTTCACCTTCAGCATTTTCAACAGTCCAGCCTAATGCTGAACCAAGTGCTGAAGCTAATACGACCATCGCTGCAAAAAGAAAGAACAGCGTTACTGGATGAGGAAGCTTGTTACCAACGCGCTCGATTCCATCAAGCCCTTTGGTAAAAAAACCTCGCTTTTTTGTAGCGTCCATCAAATCCCCCACTTTTTCACAAGAATCAATTTTCTAAAAACTTACCTGACGACAGGTAAAGTCATTATAAAGATTGCTTTCATAAATTTAAACCCTTACAGGAATATCCAAAATAAAAACAATATTCTCATGATTAAAAAAATGAGGCTCGGACAACTTGTCTGAGCCTCATAAAATCGTTTCGCTGCGCTTCAATCGGACGCTTTCCGGACGGATGTTTCTGTGTCTCAGCTATCCTCTATTCGTCACGGAGTCTCCGCCTTCCTCTCCACTACACTACACTATCAATTGATATAGTTTTGTTTAGATCCTAAATTTTATTAAGTATTATCTCTCAAATATTGAAGTGTCTCTTCGACGTGCCCCTTTACTCTCACGCCGCGCCATTCATTTAAAATGGTGCCATCCTTATCAATTGCAAAGGTTGAACGCACAATACCCATGTATTCTTTTCCGAAATTTTTCTTGAGCTGCCATACGCCATAATCTTCAGCAACTTTGTGGTCTTCATCCACAAGTAATGTGAAAGGCAGATCATGTTTATCAGCAAACTTTTTGTGTTTTTCCTCAGGATCCGGGCTGATTCCTAAGATCACGGCATCCAGCTCTTCAAATGACTCATGGTGATCTCTGAAGTCACAGGCCTGCGTTGTACATCCTGGTGTCATATCTTTCGGATAAAAATAAAGAACCACCTGCTTTTTCCCTTTAAAATCAGACAGGGAAACTTCAGATCCATCCTGTGTTTTCAGCTTGAAATCAGGTGCTTTCTGTCCTTTTTCTGCAGTCATAATATTCCCTCCTCAATCATCATAACTACAGCATAACCAACTGACCTTTATTTATCAAAAGTTTGACTGTCAGACTTAGCAATCAGTGTCCAGATAACTGTGACTGGCAGAACCTGTCCGATAAATGCTGCTGCCACTGCGACTGCCCGTCCAGTACCTTCAGGAATCATTTCCCCGTTACCAACCGAAAACAGCATCATTGCACTGAAGTATAGCATGGTCATAAAAAGGTCCAGAAATGAATAGGTGTTTACAGGTTCAACGGCCTTTATGCCCTCTATGAGCATAACAGTATAAATAACCGCAAAACCAATTAATAAAACCGTGTATGTTAAGCTTAAATAGACGAAGTTTCTCAGTGAAAAGATATACCCTTCCCATGGGAGCTTCAATAACGAGTTAACTGAGAAAACCATGATACATGTTGTTGCGATGACAAGCAGCCACCCCATGATCCAAGCGCTCCTTTCGTTTGCAGATCTAATTTGATCATATTACAATACGAAGGAGTCAATGACAGGAGGATATAAAATGAAGCATACGAATTCAGAAGCGCTACATAGTGAAGCACTCGAACATATTGTAGGTGGTGTTAACAGCCCGTCAAGATCGTATAAAGCAGTAGGAGGCGGTTCACCCGTTGCGATGGAAAGAGGGAAAGGTGCTTATTTCTGGGATGTTGATGGCAACAAGTATATCGACTACCTTGCAGCATACGGCCCGATTATTACCGGACATGCCCACCCGCACATTACAAAAGCCATCACACACGCAGCTGAAACAGGTGTACTTTACGGAACACCGACAAAGCATGAAGTCACTTTCGCCAAAATGCTGAAAGAAGCGATGCCGGCAATGGAAAAAGTACGTTTCGTCAATTCAGGTACAGAAGCAGTAATGACCACAATCCGTGTAGCAAGAGCTTATACAGGCAGGGATAAAATCATTAAATTTGCAGGCTGCTACCACGGGCACTCTGACCTTGTACTTGTTGCGGCCGGATCAGGTCCCGCTACGTTAGGTACACCTGATTCAGCCGGTGTTACGAAAAACATTGCAAGTGAAGTCATCACAGTTCCATTTAATGAAATTGGACCATTTAAAGAAGCACTTGAGAAATGGGGAGATGAAATTGCAGGTGTCCTCGTAGAACCGATTGTCGGGAACTTCGGTATCGTTGAACCTGCGGAAGGCTTTTTACAGCAGGTTAATGAATTGACTCATAAAGCCGGTGCACTGGTCATTTATGATGAAGTCATTACTGCTTTCCGTTTTATGTATGGCGGCGCTCAGGACCTGCTTGATATCAAGCCTGACCTGACAGCAATGGGTAAAATCATCGGCGGCGGACTGCCCATTGGCGCTTATGGCGGCCGTGTTGATATTATGGAACAGATCGCTCCGCTCGGCCCTGCATACCAGGCGGGCACAATGGCTGGTAATCCTGCTTCTATTCAGGCAGGTATTGCATGCCTTGAAGTTTTGAAGCAGCCTGGTGTGTATGAAGAGATGGACCGCCTTGGCCGGATCCTGGAAGAAGGCATTCTTGCTTCTGCCGAAAAACATGATGTGACCATCACGGTTAATCGCCTGAAGGGTGCACTCACGATCTACTTTACTGATGAAAAAGTTGTGAATTACGAGCAGGCCGAGGCAACGGACGGTGAGACCTTTGCACGCTTCTTTAAATTAATGCTTGAACAGGGAATCAACCTTGCACCATCAAAATATGAAGCCTGGTTCCTGACGACTGAGCATACTGAAGAAGATATCAGACAGACACTTGAAGCAGTGGATACTGCTTTTTCAAAATTATAAATATGACTGATGCAAAAGGAGGCATTTTCCCGGTGAAAACGCCTCCTTTTTTTCAATGTCAATTTCTTGTTTAATTCTCTTGCAGTAAGCAGTGATCCAATGTATATTACTACTATTGCCAGGCGCAATAATAAACGTGAGTTACGTAAAGAAAGGACTTATTTTATACATGAAGCTTGGAGCCCGCGTATTAAAAACGGGAATTGCAATTGTCCTTGCTCTCTTTTTAGCTGAACAGCTCGGCCTGCCGACTCCGATTTTTGCCGGGATCGCAGCGGCGTTTGTCGTTCAGCCGACAATCTACCGTTCATTTGTCTCAATTCTTGAGCATATTCAGGCAAATGTCATCGGTGCAGTGGTTGCGATTGTTTTTGTATTACTTTTTGGCAATGATGTTGTCGTCATCGGTTTTGCTGCTGTCATTGCGATTACAATCATTTTGAAATTGCGGATTGAATCGACCATTGGTCTGGCGCTTGTTACACTGATTGCGATTATGGAAGTGCAGAATGAGGATTTCATCACTTTTGCATTACTGAGATTTGCAGCCATCATACTTGGTGTATTGTCATCATTTATTGTTAATCTTATTTTTTTACCGCCTAAGTATGAAAACAGACTGTTCCACCATATCTCAACAACAACTGACGATATGATCAAATGGATCAGACTGAGTACACGTCACGCTACTGAGCACCAGCTGCTTAAAAAGGATATTGAAAAGTTTAAAGAACGATTAATGAAGATTGATCAGATTTATCTTTTATATAAAGAAGAGCGCGGGATTATTAAAAAGAATTCCGTTGCAAAGACCAGAAAACTGGTTGTATACCGTCAGATGATTTCTACCGAGAGAAGAAGCTTTGAAATCCTGAAGCGGCTGCATCGTTTTGAAAATGATATTCATCATGTACCAGAATCACTGCAGCTCATTATTCAGGAGCAGCTAGATTGCCTGATGAGTTATCACGAACAGTTACTCATGCGGTTTGCCGGTAAAATTAAGCCTGCCATTGATAATGAACAGATTAATCATACGTGCATGAACCATAAAGAATTAACGGATATCTTTATGAAGGAAGTTAACAAAGCACGTGATGAAGAAGAAAATAGCGGGTATCACCTGCTACATGTACTGTCTGCGATGCTTGAATATGAAGAGCATCTTTCTCACCTTGATACGCTGATTGCATCGATGCAGTGTTATCATCAGGAGGACCAGGAAGTGCAATTACAGGAACGCGATATATAAAAAATGCGATTGGGGAGCTCCCCAATCGCATTTTTTGTTATTCACCGAGCTGTTGTACCTGAAACAGGTTATAGTATAGACCCTTTTTCTCCATCAGCTGGTGGTGTGATCCACTTTCTGCAATCTGCCCGTGATTAATGAGAATAATCCGGTCTGCATGGGTAATCGTTGATAATCTGTGTGCCACAATAAAAGTGGTGCGGTCTTTTGCGAGCTTTTCAATTGAATCCTGAATCAGCTGCTCACTTTCAAGGTCCAGCGCTGAAGTTGCTTCATCCATAATCAGGATTGGCGGATTTTTAAGAAATACTCTGGCAATGGCAACCCGCTGCTTCTGACCGCCCGAGAGCTTCACACCTCTCTCTCCCACTTTTGTATGATAGCCTTCCGGAAGTTCCATAATAAAGTGGTGGGCATTTGCTGCTTTTGCCGCTTCAATCACTTCTTCATCGGTTGCTTCAGGATTTCCCATTTTAATATTCATCATAACCGATTCACTGAAAAGAATATTATCCTGGAGAACCATTCCGATCTGATTTCTCAGGCTACGCGCCTGAACATCACGGATATCAGTGCCATCAAGCAGCACTCTTCCTTTTGTTACATCATAAAATCGTGGGATCAGACTGACAATGGTAGACTTACCGCCTCCACTCATACCGACAAACGCAACCGTTTCCCCGGCACGCACATGAAGGTGAACATCTTTTAAGACATCTTCTTCTTTTTCATCATAAGTGAAAGAAACATGGTCAAAGACGACTTCGCCTCTGACATTCATAACTTCTTTCGCATCAGGTTTATCATCCACATCATACTTTTCATCAACGAGTTCAAATACGCGATCCATTGATGCGATTGATTGAACGAGTGTTGTTGAGCTGTTTACAAGTCTTCTGAGCGGATTGTATAAACGCTCAACGTAAGCGATGAATGCAACCATCACACCAAGTGTCAGGTCGCCGTTGATTACACTGTATCCTGCATACCCAATCACAATCAGTGGTGCAATATCCGTAATGGTATTCACAACGGCAAACGCTTTTGCATTCCACTTTGTCTGATCAATTGCCTTATCCAAAAAGTTACCATTACGCTGATCAAACTGCTTTTGTTCATGCGGTTCAACTGCAAAACTTTTGATCACGCTCATTCCCTGCACCCGTTCATGAAGGTATCCCTGTACCTCTGCAAGTGCCTGAGAACGATAACGCGTTAATGAACGAAGTCTGCCGAAAAAGTATTGTACTGAAAATGCATATAGCGGGAAAACGATCAGTGAAACCAACGTCAGCTTCACATCATAGCTGAGCATAATCCCTACTGCAATCAGAATGGTTGCAACATCAAGCCAAAGGTTCATCAGTCCTGTCATGACAAAGTTTTTTGTCTGTTCGACATCATTGATTACCCGGGAAATAACTTCACCTGCACGTGTATTAGCATAATACTTGAAACTCAACTTCTGCAGGTGTGAAAACAGCTGATCTCTGATATCAAACAGAATCTTATTACTTGTCCATTGTGCAAAGTACTGTCTGTAATACTCAACTGGCGGACGCATTACCACAAACAGGATCATCGCCCCGCCTATAATCCAGTATAGCTGGTTCAGTTTTTCATCTGCGCTCATATCCCCGTTCACAATATCATCAATGACATATTGAATCAGTACCGGTATTAACAGGGGAATGGCAAATTTGATTACACCTATGATCAGTGTAAAGATGATCTGCCATTTGTATGGCGCAACGAATTTCATATATCTTTTTATACTGTCCATATAGGTTCCCCTCCTTATATAATATAAAAATTTCATAATATAGACTTTATTTAAGTTGGCTGATAATTTCCGCTTCAGGGGGATGCTTTCCGCGGACGAACGCTCAGGCCAGGCAGAAGATCACTGCCTTCCGGGGTCTTTCACGATCGTTTTTCCGCAGGAGTCGCCCCCTTCCGCTTCAATCACCAGCTGTGCAAGTAAGCAGATGAATTCTATCAAGCAATCATTTTTAAATTAAATTGTTAAATTCAATTAATGTGTATTCACGCCTGATGACCGGAGATTTAGTCTCTCTGCTAACCATCAGCCAGACTTATATAGATATAAACATAAAAAAACCTGTTGAAACTGGCCAACAGGAATGGTCGTGTTCATTCTTTTAAGCGATATCTTTTTTGGAATTGATATCTGCTGTGCCAGACATCGATAAAGTCAGGTGCAAAAGGACCTCTTCTTTGCTTAATCCAGCGAATCAATTTATCAACATTACGCTGAAGAATTCTGTCGATCACCGGCGGATATCCCATCAGCTTCCTGTGTTCTTCATACTCATCTTCATCAAGCAGTGTATATGACATGTCAGGATATACTTTAATATCAAGATCATAATCAATATATTTCACTGCCTTATCCTCATATACAAATGGTGAACTTAAGTTGCAGTAATAATAAACCCCGTCTTCCCGGAGCATACAAATAATATTAAACCAGTGTTCCGCGTGAAAGTAACAGATCGCAGGCTCTCTCGTCAGCCATGTACGTCCGTCGGATTCCGTCACAATTGTACGGTCATTTCCTCCGATGACAATATTTCTTGTTCCTTTAAGGACAGTCGTTTCCTGCCAGACCCGGTGAATGAGCCCATCATGTTTGTAGCTGTGTATTTGTATACTCTGCCCTTCTACTGGTAGCGTCATCCTCCATCTCCTGCCTTTGAATAAGAAATTTACATTTTCCTGATGAATGTCAGGTCCGCTCATGTATGTATTTCACTATTATAACCTTTTCATAAAAAAAGAGCCACCCAGACGGGCAGCTGCAGTGAGATTCTATTCTGCTGGGGTGTTGACGACTTCATTCATCTGCTGATCAAACATTTCCTGTACGTCTTTCAGTCTGCAATCCAGCTCCTGAAGCTGAACGTGGAGCTGTTCTGCTGAATCATGAATTTCCATCTTCATCAGAAAATCTCTCATCTTCTTCTTCTTCTCCAGTTCTGCATACAGGTGCAGCAGTTCTTTTGCGGTTTCCATTTGCTGATAGACCTTTTCTTTAAATGCATTCATATGTTAAAATCCCTCCCGATAAGTTAAGATTCAACTTTTCTGTTGATTTCCCTTTGACTCCTTTTGTCACATCGGGATAAAAATAACGACAAAAAAACCGCCCTGAGGCGGTTTTTTCGACAACCGTTATTAGCGGTTATTCTGCTGGTTCTGGTTTCCTTTATTAGCTTCAGATTGCTTGTTCTGCTGCTTCACTTCTGCAGCATTTGTTTCTGAAGCGAACTCTTCAGCAAATGCACCTGCATTTTGCTGCTTTACTTTTTCAACGTTAGTGCCGGCTTGTGTTTTGTTTGGCTGTTTTTTCATTGAGATCTCACCTCCGTGAAACTTAATATGTTCAGGAGGGAAAGATCTTATTCATGAATTACACAAGAAGTGATCTTCCGCCGTCTACAATGATTGTCTGACCGCAGATCATGGATGAATCATCTGATACCAGGAACAGAATCGTCTTCACGATATCATCAATTTCAACCATTCTGCCTGCCGGTGTTTTACTTCTTGCATCCTCAAGAAGCTCCTCCCGATTCGGGAAATGGGTCAGTGCTTCTGTATCAATCGCGCCACCGGATACGGCATTTACAACAATTTTTTTAGGTGCAAGCTCTACTGCCAGGTAGCGTGTTAATGCTTCAAGCGCTGCCTTTGAAACGCCGACTGTTGTGTAATTATCCAGGTAGCGGATTGAACCAAGTGATGAAATGCTGACGATTCTTCCACCATCTTCCGGCATCAGCTTTACTGCTTCCTGTGCACAGAATAACAGCGCCTTACTATTAATGTTCATTGTCCAGTTCCAGTGGGATTCTTCAAGCTCCATCGCCGGACGGAGAACGCCTGAAGCAGCATTATTAATGAATACATCAAGTCTGCCGAAATGCTCTTTTACCTGCTCGAACATATATTTAATCTTTTCATTATCTCCAACATTCGCACGGACAATCAGAACTTTACGTCCCATTTCCTCAATCTGTGCTGCTGTTTCCTGTGCTGCTTTTTTGCTTCTTGCATAGTTGATGACGATATCATATCCTTTTTCAGCCAGTGCAATTGCGGCTGCTTTCCCTACACCTCTGCTGCTTCCTGTTACTAAAGCTACTTTGTTTGTCATGTTTTGATCTCCTTTTTACGTTAACTCTTTCCAGCGGTTTGCAATCTTCCTGTGTGAAACAGGCATGGCAAGCTTTTCAATGTCATCTTTTGATACCCATTGAGTCTGTTCAGGCAGTGCTGTATCTGATTGATTGACTGTCGCTCTTCCAACCTGCATTTTCCAGATCAGATGCGTGAATATATGATCCTGAACCATCCATTCTTCATCAATGATCATCGCGTCAACGTGATAATCAGATGATAAAAGTTCTGTCATTTGCACACCGGTGTCCGTTCCGTTTCTCTCAAAGCTTGGGAACTCCCACATATTTGCAAGGAGTCCCTGCTCCGGTCTTTGCGTGACGAGCACCTCACCCTTTTTATTTTCTGCGATAACCGTCAGCAGTTCAACCGTTTTTGCAGCTTTCTTTTTACTTTTCACAGGAAGCTCCTGCTGGGTCCCTTCTTCAAATGCCGCACAGTGAGCCTGAACCGGACACAGGAAGCATGACGGTGATGTAGGCGTGCAGACAATCGCGCCAAGCTCCATTAATGCCTGATTAAAATAAGATGGGTTTTCTTTATAAATCAGCTCTCTTACTCCCGCTTCAAAAATCTTTCTTGAAGACGGTTTCGCTATATCATCCCATATAGACAGAATGCGTGACATGACCCGCATGACATTTCCATCTACTGCGGGTTCAGGCTTTCCATATGCAATGCTCAGGATTGCCCCCGCTGTATAAGGACCGACTCCTTTTAGCGCTGAAATATCTTTCGGATTATCCGGTACAATTCCAGCGTAAGTCTCATGTACTTCCCTGACAGCAGCCTGCAGATTTCTGGCTCTTGAGTAGTAACCAAGTCCTTCCCATGCTTTTAGCACCTGATCTTCCGGTGCATTCGCCAGAGCTTCTACTGTCGGGAATTGCTCCATAAAGCGGTTATAATAAGGAATCACTGTATCCACTCTGGTCTGCTGGAGCATGATCTCAGAGACCCAGACTCTGTAGGGATCCTGATTTTCTCTCCATGGAAGATCTCTCATCTCCTCTTCAAACCAGCCAACGAGGTCTTCTCCAAATTTTTTGGCATTTACCTTTTTTATTCGCTTTTCTAGTTCTTCATTCATAAATATCCATCCTTTATGTTAAATCGCCTGAATTCAAGGGAATAGTCTAATGTTAGGCAGATCGTTTCTTGCAATATATAATTGAAATGCGACATAATAAAAAAACCGGGATGTAAAGGAGGGGTTGCAAATTGGATACTGGTACGCACATCGTAATGGGTTTTGCAATCGGCGGTCTGGCTGCCATCGATCCAGTCGTCGCCAACGACCCTGCAACTGCCCAAAGTGTTTTAATCGCCGCAGTCATCGGCTCCCAGGCACCTGATGCTGATACGGTTCTGAAGCTTAGAAATAATGCGGTATATATCAGACATCACCGCGGTATCACACATTCCGTGCCAGCTGTTATGCTGTGGCCAATCGCCATTACTGCAGCCATTTATCCATTTTTCCCTGAAGCAAACCTGCTTCATTTATGGTTATGGACTTTCCTTGCAGTATTTCTGCATGTATTCGTCGATATATTTAACAGCTACGGTACACAGGCACTCCGTCCTTTTTCATCAAGGTGGGTAGCGCTTGGTGTCATCAATACATTTGACCCGATTATTTTCGGGATCCATATCATCGGACTCATCATTTGGGGATTTGGTGCAAATCCGGTACCGACTTTCCTCATTATGTATGCGGTAATCGTCGGCTATTATATCGTCAGGTTCATGCTTCAATCTGCAGTTCGCCATTCAATTAAAAATACGATACCTAAAGCAGACAATGTTATTATCGCACCTACGATCCGCTTTTACCAATGGCGAATCGCTGCGGAAACGAAAGAGCATTTTTATGTGGGACGTGCTTACGGACGATCAATTACCATCTACGATAAATTCAAAAAGAAATCAATTCCTGATAATGAAATTTTTCAAAAAGCGAAAACTGATCGCAATGTTTCAGCTTTCCTGTCATTTTCACCATTGTACCGCTGGGAACTGAGTGAAGGTGATGATCAGTATGAAGTCAGGTTTATTGACTTGAGATACCGGAGTAATGATCATTATCCATTTGTGGCAGTTGTCCAGATGGATAAGGACCTTGAGATTCAGAGCTCTTATACAGGTTGGATCTTCAGTGAAGAGAAGCTGCAGAAAAAACTGGATATTCTTCCGAATGAATGATGAAGAGCCTGGGACAACTGTCTCAGGCTCTTTAACCGTTTCGCTGCGCTTCAGGCGGACGCTTTCCGGACGGAGCTTGCTGAGCCTCCTCGCCTTCGGCTGCGGGGTCTCAGCTTCACTCTATTCGTCCCGGAGTCGCCGCCTTACGCTTCGCTACACTAAGGTTTCTGTACTTTGTAGCGTTACTTTTTGAATGATCTAGCTTTATCCACCCGTTTTTTAATGAATATCATCATTCTTCAAAATCGCTGCATACTTTTCGTTCATTGCAGCGACGTCACTGATCCTGTCACCGTAGTTATCAATCCACTGTTCCACGATTCTCTTAGACATTTCTTCTCCATGATATTCATAGCCTGCTTTTGCATACGTTGCTTCGAAATCTTCTTTTAACAGATCAATGAGCATACCGGCTTTTTCTTCAGAAAGTGATGGGTCTTTCAATCTGAGCTTATCAATTAATGCCTGTTTCTCTTCACTCATGATTGACCTCCTTTTTTATTCTCAAGCAGGGAGATTGGCAGTGCTTCAAGCTCTCTTTCCCCGCCAAGTCTGTAGCCCCATGCAAATACACCGTTCAGATAATCAATTTTGAAATACTTACCCGGATCATTTTTAATCGCATAGACTTCCTGCTTTTTAAAGTCTTTTGGATTCAGTAAATAAGCTTCAGCCATAATCGCTTTTCTTTCTAATACGGCGAATTCATTTACAATCCCGAGCGCTTCTGCCTTACGCGCTTTTTCTTTGAGCTGGGCAATTTCCTGTTTCAGCTCGTGTTCGGTCATTGTACTGTATCTTTTTTCTGTGGACATGTTAAACACCTCATGAGCATTATAATGGACGGGCTGAACAAAATCACGGATTGTGGTAGGATTTTGTTTATAAACGATTCACAAAGGAGCTTTCAAATGGCTAAAAAAATTGCTTTAATCACAGGTGCCGGTTCCGGTCTTGGAAAAGAACTTGCGCTGTTATTCGGCCAGGATTATCACATTGTACTTGTTGGCAGAACTGCTGATAAGCTTGAAGACGTGGCATCATTTCTATCTGAAAGTACTGTCATAACTGCTGACGTGGCGGATCCCTCTTCTATCCAGAAGCTTTATGAACAGCTGTCAGAAAAGAATCTGTTGCCGGATCTGCTGGTAAATAATGCAGGGGTTGGCCACTTCGGAAGAGCTGAGAGCTTAAGCTATGATCAGCTGAATGAAATGATGCATATCAATGCTATCGGTCCAATGCTTTTAACGAATACGCTGCTGGCTGATATGAAAAAGAAAAAGAGCGGTATCATTCTGAATATCCTTTCTACCGCTGCGCAAAAAGGAAAAGTGAATGAAACCGGTTATGTTGCTTCGAAATATGCGTTCAGGGGCTATTCAGAAAGCCTGGCAAAAGAGGTTGCCCAAGATGGCATTCGTGTCGTCAGAGCTTATATGGGTGGGATGAATACGCCGTTTTGGGATCATAATCATTATGTTTCAGATCCTGACAGACTCCCTGATCCAAAAGAAATCGCTGAAAGAATTTATCATCAGATGGATCAGGATGAAATTCAGGCATCCTGACATATGCCGGCTGGTCGTTTTTATCAGGATCAGCCGCTTTTAATCTTCTTCCCTCAGCTCTTCAATCGCCCATTCAATTTCATCCATTGTAAAGCCTTTACGATATAAAGCCTGTTTCATTCTTTGTTCATATTCAAATCCTTCAAACTTACGGGCATATTTGTTGTGCGCTTTTTTCGCCTGGGCTAAAACAGCTGTTTTCTGTTCATCTTCATCCCTTTCAACAGACAGGTCTGCAAGGACTGCAGAAACCGTCTGCCCGCTGTACCCTTTTCTTGCGAGCGTATCCTGGGTTTTCTTTTTAATCTGCAGTGGTGACAGCTTTGGGTTTTTCTTTATGACTTTATCCATAATCGCTGCCGCCCGCTCCTTCCATTCTTCAGCTAACCTCTCACTCATCAAAGCCTCAATGATCTCGTTAGAAATCCCCTTTTCTTTCAGACCGGTTTTGATCTGAAGAGGCCCTTTATCAGTGGTATTCACTTTTGTATTAATAAATGCTTTCGCAAATTCTTCATCATTTACATAGCCGTAGTGTCTGAGCTTATGGAGCGTCTCCTCAATTGCCGCTTCTCCCATTTCATGCTCCAGTAAATAGTCAGCAATTTCTTTCTCAGACCGCATCCGGTAACTCAAGTAGACAAGCGCCTTATTGAAACCCTTGCGGATCTGATCCTCATACTCAATCTCACCTATATCAAAATCATCAATTTCTTTATTTTTCTGAAGCTGATACTGGACTAAGACAGCTTCATCCACACTAAATGCATACTTGCCATCAAGAAATATATTATAGCGTTCTTCATTACGCTTTTGCTTTGTGATCTTTGTAATAACAGGCATGGGAAACACCTCCAACCAAACAATATCATATTTTTCTGAATAACGCTTTGTACGGATTCAAAAATCGCAAAACACATTATTACACCATGCCACACATGTAAAGAAGGGATTCAGGGTATGAGAGTTGAAAGAGTATTTATTAACAGTGCTGGAGGGATTTAGATGAATATTTTATTAAGCGGAGGAACCGGCTTTGCAGGCAGATCCATTACAAAGTTACTGACTGATAAAGGACATGATGTATTTATCCTCACCAGAAACCCTGATAAGGAAAACAAGCCACACGTAACTTATATCAAGTGGCTTGCAGATGGCGCAGCACCTGAAGAGGAACTGCCAAAAATCGATGTGGTTATAAACCTTGCAGGTGAATCAATTAACAATGGCAGATGGAACGATGAACAAAAGAAAAAAATCTATGACAGCCGGATGGAAGCAACAGATGAGATCCTCAGGCTGATCCGGGCATTTGACGAAACGCCATCAGTGCTTGTCAATGCAAGCGCAATCGGCATATACCCGCCATCTGAAACGAAAATTTATACTGAATCCTCAAATGAAAGAGGAGACGACTTTTTGGCTGAAACTGTTGTGGACTGGGAGTATAAAGCAAAGCTCGCTGAAGATGAAGGTGTCAGAGTCGTATGCGCGCGCTTTGGTATCATTTTAGGAAAAGATGACGGTGCACTTCCTAACATCGTGCTTCCTTATAAAATGATGGCCGGCGGCACAGTCGGTACAGGAAGGCAATGGCTTTCATGGGTGCACCACGAAGACGTGGCAAGAGCAGTGTGGCATGCAATTGAAGACGAAACCCTCGAAGGTCCGGTTAACGTAACTGCACCTAATCCAATGAAAATGAGAGACTTCGGCAAAACAGTCGGCACCGTCCTCAACCGCCCGCACTGGATGCCGGTACCAGGCTTTGCGCTGAAACTTGCTCTTGGCGACAAAAGCTCACTCGTTCTTGAAGGCAACAAGGTACTCCCTAAGGTACTTGAAGAACACGGATTTACATTTAAATATCCATTGCTCCATGATGCTTTAAAGGAGATTTATGATAAATGAAAAAAGAGGTCGAGACATTTGTCTCGACCTCTTTTATCGTTCCGCTGCGCTTCAGGCGGACGCTTTCCGGACGGAGGTTGCCAAGCCTCCTCGCCTTTGGCTGCGGGGTCTCGGCTTCCCTCTAATCGTCCCGGAGTCGCCGCCTTACACTCCACTGCACTATGTTTTACTTTTAAAATTTAAAAGGTAATTGCATGATAAAAGTTATAACTCTTACTCCAAAATAAAACTTCTCTTACGAATACAAGCTTAAGTATAAGGTACAACACCAGCAGCGCCTTGGAGGGCAGGACGTAGACTCCTGCGGAAAAACGTTCGGGAAAGACCCCGCAGGGCAGTGGTCTTCTGCCCGAGGAGGCTTGAGCGTTCGTCCGCGGAAAGCGAAGTTCTGCCCGGAAAGGCGTTGCGGTTCAAAATGAACACTAACACTTACCCAAGCAGCTTCTTAATCGTATCCAGGCTCGTCTTATAAGGCGGGAATGCTAGCTTCACATCCACCTTCGTACTCTTCTTCATCATACTCTTCCGGTGCGTAAACGTATCAAAACTATGCTTCCCGTGATATGCATTTACACCCGAATGCCCAACACCGCCAAACGGCAGATGTTCATTCGATACATGACTCAGCGTATCATTCACACACCCGCCGCCAAACGAAATCCGGCCAAGCACCTGATTTTCCGTATGACTGTTTTCAGTAAACACATACAGCGCGAGCGGTTTCGGATGCTCATTAATCATATTAATGGCATCATCTAGATTTGTATAAGTCAAAACCGGAAGAACCGGTCCGAAAATCTCATCCTCCATCGCAGCAGATGACCAGTCCGCCCCATCAAGAATGGTCGGCTCGATAAATTTATCATCACGGTCCGTCTTACCACCATACACAATCAGGTCCTGATCACGATTGATGATGTCCTGCAGACGATCGAAATGCTTTTCGTTTACAATCCGGCCGTATTCATCGTTCTGCTGGATCTCCTGTCCGTAAAATTCCTGAACGGTTTCTTTCAGCTTTTCGACCAGCTGATCCTTCACTGATTCATGAACCACAAGATAATCCGGTGCAATACATGTCTGACCTGAATTGATCAGCTTGCCCCACATGATTCTGCGTGCAGCCTTATCAAGATCAGCTGTTTCATCAACAATCGTCGGACTCTTGCCGCCAAGCTCAAGTGTATGCGGCACAAGATTTTTAGATGCTGCTTCCATAACAATCTTTCCGACAGGAACGCTGCCTGTAAAGAATAGATAATCAAATGGTGCATTGATTAATAATGACGTTTCTTCCTTCTCACCCTCCACCACTGACAGATAGGCTGGATCAAAGTTATCTTCAATCATTTTCTTTACCACTTTTGCTGTTTCAGGTGTGCTTTCTGAAGGCTTCAGTACCGCACAGTTCCCAGCAGCCATTGCACCGATTAACGGCTCCACTAACAGCTGGAACGGGTAATTAAACGGCCCAATAATCAATACGCTGCCATAAGGCTCTTTCATGATAAAGCTTTTTGAAGGCATCTGAAAAACAGGGGTTTTCACTTTTTCAGTTTCTGACCACTGCTTCACGTTTTTAATCATTGTTTTAATACTTTTAAGGGTAAAACCGATCTCAGTGACATACCCTTCGAATTCATTTTTGCCAAGGTCTTTATTTAAAGCATTCAAAATGTCCTGTTCATGTTCTTTAATCACGCGCTGAAGTCTTTTCAGCTGACTGATGCGAAACTTCACATCTTTTGTTACACCGCTTTGAAAAAAGGTTTTCTGACGATCAATGATTTTTTGAACATCTTCTTTTGTTTGAATATCCACTTTTGTTCCTCCTTTTCCAGCAGGAATCAGCTTCACTTCAATACAAGCTTTGTGACACTTTCAACCTGGCTTGTTTGAGGAAACATATCGACTGGCTGAATAGATTCAATTTTATACTGTCCTGACAGTCTCTTCAAATCTTTTGCCAGTGTCGATGGGTTGCATGATGTATAGATGAATGTTTTCGGCTTCAGCGAAAGGATTGTATCCAGCAGTTTTTCATCGCATCCTGTTCTTGGCGGGTCAACGACTACAACATCCGGTTTAAAGCCTTCCTTCTTCCATTTGAACATCCACTCTTCTGCAGTTCCAACCTGATAATCGTACTTCTTCACACCGTGGTTCTGTGCATTCTGGCGCGCATCAATAATGGATTCCTTAATGACATCCATGCCCCGGATTTCTGAAGCGCCATCTGACAACCAAAGCCCAATCGTACCTGATCCACAGTAGGCATCAACGATTTTCTCTTTCCCTGTCAGTGCAGCTGCTTTTTTCACTTCATCATATAATTTGACCGTCTGGACAGGATTCAGCTGGAAAAATGCTCGTGCTGATAAATGATAAGTAAACTCTTCAAGCTTTTCTTCAATTGTCGGCTTACCTGAAAGCTTCACTGTTTTCTTACCGAAAATCATTGAAGTTGAAGTCGGATTAATGTTTTGCATAATCGATTTCACTTCAGGCATTTTATTCTCAAGCTGTGTGATCAGCTTTTCTTTATTCGGTAATTCCTCGCCCGCAGTAACAATCACAATCTGTACTTCACCGGTATGAATACCGACACGCGTGACAATCGTTCTGACACAGCCTTTCTTCGTGCGTTCATTGTAAATTGGAATATCAAGCTTCTCAAGCTGTTTTCTGACAACCTGCGTTGCTTTGTTTGTTTCTTTACGCTGAACGATACATTCTTTGATATCCACAAGTTCGTGAGAGTTCATGCTGTATAAGCCTGCAATGACTTTTTTCCCCTGCTTTGCCGTCTGGAACTGACTTTTATTACGATAGCGCCATGGATCTTCCATGCCGATCGTATCCTTCACATCAATGCTGCCTGCAAGCTCTTTTGCATGTCTTTCCAGCGCCTGATGGATCAGGTCCTTTTTGAACTTCAGCTGTTCTGCATAAGTGACATGCTGAAGCTGACACCCTCCGCATGCCTCATATACAGGACATGGCGGCTGAACCCGCTCCGGTGACTCTTTTCTGATCGTCTTAATCTTAGCTGTTGCAAACTTCGGCTTCACATCTGTGACTTCAGCCACGATTTCTTCCCCTGGCAGTGCACCCGGTACAAATACAACCTGCTTTTTAAAATAACCGACGCCTTCCCCGTTAATCCCGAGACGCTTAATCGTCAGCGGAAATTCCTGTTTCACTTCTATATCAACCTGTTTCATGATGTCACTTCCCTGTTTCAATGCTCCGCCATAAATAAAGGGAGGCATAGCTTGAGTATGGACGCCAGTCCTTTTGCCATTTCTCCATTTCATTTAAAGCAGGCTTTTCATCTAATTGAAAATGCTTTTTAAGGGCATTTTGAATCCCGATATCTGCAGGCAGAAAAATATCCATTCTGCCAAACCCAAATAATAGCACACTCTGAGCCGTCCAGGGGCCGATTCCTCTGATCTTTACTAATTCTTTGATAACTGTCTCATCATCTTTTTCACTCAGTGCTGACAGATCAAGTTCACCTGAAGAAATCTTTTCACCGATGCCAATTAAATATTCAGCCTTCCGCTGACTGAACTGCATGTCTCTCAGTGTTTCAACCGGAATGGAGGCGACAGTTTCAGGATCTGGATAAAACCATACGCCATCTACCTGCTCACCAAAGGTTTTCACAAATCTTTCAGTAAGCGTCGCAGCAAAAGACATATTCAATTGCTGATGTATCACACTTTTCACCAGACAGCTGTATGGTGAAGGTTCAAGCACAAGCGGTGTTCCCGCATGCGCTTCAAAAATTGTTTTTAACGTGGATTCCTTAAAATGATCGTGAATGTCGTGCAGTCCCCGCTCAAGCTGGAGTACACGCTGAACAAACTGAAGTGCCTCTGATTGATCAGCTGTCCCTTCAATTTTAAAAGAAGGCTCTGTCTTACTGCCTGTGAATGTAATATGTACCGCCTGCTTTTTCTGATATTCAAACGGCAATGAGAGACGCAGTGCCTGCTGATCCATTACAACGAGCGGATCAAGACTCATCCGGTCCAGAACACGTTCAAAGTCATATGGTCCCTGTACGTTAATTTCATGCTGCCACATCATATTCACGCCTTTTTCTTTGATTATAACACGCAGACATTGAAAAAACGGGCAGCTGCCCGTTTCATGATTGCTTCTGTGTCAAATGATCAAGCGTTTCAAACTTGTACCCCTGCTTTTTCATATCCTGAATTACGCGCTGCAGTGCACCGGCATTATCTGAAGATACCGTATGCAAAAGAATCACAGCACCAGGGTGAAGCTGCTTCATGATTTCATTATAAGCATAATCTGCTCCCTGAGGTTTTTCGTGGTACCAGTCTACAAATGCCAATGACCAGAATACATGTGTATAGCCTTCATCATTCGCAACTTTCAGTGAAAGCTCATTAAACACACCTTCAGGCGGTCTGACATATTTCATTTCCTTCTGTCCGGTCAGTTCTTCCGTTTTCTTTTTTACCTTTGCCCACTCTTCTTTCATCTGCGCTTCACTCAGTGTTGAAAAGTCAGGGTGTCCCCATGAATGGTTTCCGATGATGTGACCGTCTTTTACCATTCTCTTCACTAAAGGTGCTGCGCTCTCCAGATAGTGGCCTGTCAAAAAGAAAGTTGCCGGTACTTTCTCTTCTTTTAACACATCAAGAATTTTCTCTGTATAGCCGTTTTCAAACCCATTATCAAAAGTGAAGTATACAATTTTCTCTTCCGGGGACCCTTTATAGTAAGCACCGTGTTTTTCTAATAATTCATTATACGTTGCCCCAGCATCAGGCTGTTCACCATTAACTGACCGTTTGAATCCCCAGTGATGTGTTTCAGCATGGGCTGACAGTGTAAATCCAAGGAACAGTAAAAGTGACGCTGCAATTGAAAAAAATGTTTTCATATCTGCCTCCTTTCTTATTTTAAATTGTGTAATTCGGGTAGTGGCATACATAGAAAAAGCATCCACATTTTCAGTGGTGAATGTGACCTGGAATTTCGGGAATGTGATCTGTAAATTGAAGGTTGTGACCGCAAAATGGAGGAATAGAGTTTTTGTGACCTCAATTTTTGAGAATTTGACCCGAAAATTCTGCAATGTGACCTGAAACACCTGACGCCCTAACCTCAAAAAAGCATCTCCCTGACCATATGATCAGAAAGATGCTCTAACTAACTCAGCTGAAAACCTTCTCCTTAAACCGTGACAGCTTCTCAAGTGAGGACTGGTCAACGTCTTTATGCAGGCTGTTTCCGTGCGAGTCCATTGTAACGACTGCTGTAAAACCTTTTACACGGAGGTGCCACATCGCTTCCGGCACACCAAACTCCATCAGGTCAACGCCTTCTACACCCTGGATACAGTCAGCATAATATTGTGCTGCTCCGCCGATAGCATTCAGGTAAACGCCACCGTGCTCTTCAAGTGCTTCAAGTGTTTTCGGTCCCATACCACCTTTACCGATCACTGCACGGATACCAAACTTCTTCATGATATCTCCTTGATAAGGCTCTTCACGGATAGAGGTTGTCGGACCGGCTGCTTTCACATGCCAGTTTCCTTCATCATCTTTCAGCATCACAGGACCACAGTGATAGATCACCTGACCATTCAGATCAACCGGTGCATCATGATCACTCAAATATTTATGAATGGCATCACGGCCTGTGTACATCATCCCGTCAATCTGTACAACATCACCGACCTTCAATGTACGGATCTGTTCTTCAGATATCGGTGCAGTCAGCTTTACAACTTCCGGTTTTTCATCAGGTGTTTCTGCCTGGTCCTCATTAAAAGAGATCTTTTCACCCTCCTGGTACAGCCATTCCTGAATCTCACCGCTATCAGCATTCACTGTAATGCCAAGGCGTCTGAATGCCCAGCAATTATAAGCGACTGATACGAAGAAGCTTGCGGGAATACGGTGCATCACACCAACTTTACACCCAAGCAGTGTCGTTTCACCGCCAAAGCCCATTGTGCCGATCCCAAGCTCATTTGCATGGTCCATCACATATTCTTCAAGCTTTCTAAGGTCTTCATTCGGGTTCACATCATCAGCAGAACGGAACAGCTGTGCTTTTGCAAGATCGTACCCTGAAGAACGGTCTCCACCAATCCCGACACCAATGAATCCTGCGCTGCATCCCTGTCCCTGTGCCTGATAGACTGAGTGCATAATGCACTTACGGATGCCATCCAGGTCACGTCCTGCTCTACCTAATCCATCAAGCTCACAAGGCAGACTGTATTGAATGTTTTTATTCTCACAGCCGCCGCCTTTTAAAATC
The DNA here is from genome assembly GCF_034427455.1 of Jeotgalibacillus haloalkalitolerans. Classification (NCBI taxonomy): domain Bacteria; kingdom Bacillati; phylum Bacillota; class Bacilli; order Caryophanales; family Caryophanaceae; genus Jeotgalibacillus; species Jeotgalibacillus haloalkalitolerans. The sequence continues at coordinate 24,139 of NZ_JAXQNN010000006.1, forward strand.
AGACGGATATCAATCTCATCTTTTTCCCACTGCTCATATTTAATGACAGGCAGGCCTTCACCAAGGTTGTCCCCGCTGTTTTCGCCGGTAATTGAATCCACTGAATTCGGACGCATCTTCCCGTCTTTTGTTGCACGCACCATCGCACGCTTTACAGCTGCAGAGATCTCAAGCTGATTTACGCTAACCGGTGTTTTGATTTTAAATGTCGGCAGGCCTGTGTCCTGACAGATCGGCGATACCTTCTCGTCAGCCATCTGGATATTTTGTGTGATTGTTGCAAGACTCATCGCAGCACGCGTGCCTGCATTTTCCTGCGCCTTCGCTTTACGAATCGCACGCCGCACGTCCTTTGGCAGGTTCGTGGAAGTCTCAACAATCAGTTCATATAAACTATTTTCTAATGCTTCAATATTCATTTTTATGTAATCCCCTCTCCCAAAACTCAACGAATTTATTATAACCCGGTGCTTTATTGAAGGAAAGGGTGTTTGTAAACGTTTTCGGTGCTGGTGGATTTCGGTAACCGTTGATTTCCGTGGGAGGCACTCGCTTTCCGCGGCCGGTCCGGTGAGCCTCCTCATCGCTGCGCGCCTGCGGGGTCTCACCAGGCCCTTCCTGCTGCAGGAGTCTCGCACCTCCCACTCCAATCAACTTAATTAAAATTTTTAACCTTTTAACGTTTTTATACACCTAAGTTGAAGGTTAAATCAATTCTATCAACGACCTGTCTTACTTAAATAGTTTTTGAAACGGTATAGAATGCTTACAATACTAACGATACATTAAAGTAATTTATATTTATTAAATACTAAGTTGAGCGGAGCGGAAGGGGGCGACTCCGGGACGATTAGTTGGAAGCTGAGACCCCGCAGGCGAAGCCGAGGAGGCTCAGCAACAACCGTCCGGAAAGCGTCCCCCTGAAGCGCAGCTCAACGGTTATCTGCAGCAGACATAAAAAAACAGACCCGCAGGCCTGCTTGTTATTCGTTATCATCTTTTTTAAACTGCTGTACCTTCAACTCTAAATCATCAAGCATCTGAATCATACGGTCGATATCTTCAAGATCAGTACTTTCTGCATCTACGGATTCCAGCACTTCTAAAAACATTGATAAACGCTGCTTCAGGTATAGTACCTGCGAGTCATTATCGTGAATAGCATTACCCATGCCTCTCACTCCTTTCAAATCCGTCCTTATCTTAACGGATAACGCTCATTTCTGCAACTTTCGCTGAATATCCATTGACTTCTCTCTACATTATTTTCATACTGACAAAGTTAATGAAAAGGAGATTTTAATATGACAATGATTAAGCAACCGATTTCAACTTCCTATGATCCATGGGAAGCGTATGAAGATATGAAGCAGTTTGGAAAAATGACGCTGTCAAATATAGAATTTACAACGACGACGCTTTGTAATATGAGATGTGCACATTGTGCGGTTGGCTACAGTCTGTCCAATAAAGATCCTGAGACGCTGGATATGAACTTAATTTTAAGCCGTCTGGATGAAATTGAACACCTCAGAACGCTCAGCATTACCGGTGGTGAGCCGATGCTGTCGAAAAAATCAGTTGAACATACGGTGCTTCCGCTCATGAAATACGCGCATGAAAGAGGCGTCCGCACGCAGATGAATTCAAATTTAACTATTGACATAAACCGCTATGAGCCGATTATTCCTTACCTGGATGTTTTACATATTTCACACAACTGGGGAACGGTTGATGAGTTTGTTCACACGGGTTTTGCGCGGATGGAACGAAAGCCGTCTGAAGCGCAGCGGGAAGCACTTTTCAAAAAGATGATTGATAACAGCCGTACTTTAAGTGAAGCTGGTGTGATGGTATCAGCTGAAACGATGCTGAATAAAAAGACGCTGCCTCACATCGAAAGAATTCATCGTGAGATTGTTGATGATATGAAATGCGCACGCCACGAGATTCATCCAATGTACCCTTCTAATTTCGCAGAATCGCTTGAAACACTCACGCTGGATGAAACGAGAGGAGCCATTGAACATCTGCTTACCATTCGTAATCAGGATACATGGATGCTGTTTGGTACACTTCCTTTCTATGCATGCAGTACTTCTGAAAAAGACCGGGATCTGTTAAAGCGCCTGTACAGCGAAAAGAATGTGACTGTGCGAAACGATCCTGACGGCCGCTCCCGTCTGAATGTGAATGTCTTTACAGGTGATGTCATCGTCACGGACTTTAATGAAACACCTCCACTTGGAAACATTCAGCAGGATAGCCTGCCTGATGTCTTTAATAAATGGATGCAGTCAGACGATGCAGCAAGCGTCAACTGCCACTGCCCTGCAGTCAGCTGCCTCGGCCCGAACCTGCTGGTAAAAGATATGTATTATAAAGGCGCTGACTTTATGAAGAGAAGTGCACTGCTTTCAAAATAATATAAAAAATACTATTTTTTTTGCACAGCTGATGATCGGAGCGGAAGGGGGCGACTCCTGGACGAGTAGCGGGACGCTGAGACCCCACAGGCGAAGCCGAGCGATAAAGATAGGACCACAAAACGGTCCACGTCCGGAAAGCGTCCCCCGGAAGCGCAGATCCTCAGCCAAATTTTATAAAGACATAATTAAAAAGTACCGGATACAAAAAATTTCCGGTACTTTTTAATTAATTATCTATTTTGAATATTTACACTATTTAAATAACATGCTATACTACATTTACATTCAATAAAGGGGGGCTGCTTCAGATCATTCTGACAAAACCTTTTGCAAAGGAGAGTGATGAGAAGCGCTTGTGAAATAAAAAGTGCGTATATATGGAAAGTATGATAAAAACACGAATACCATAAAACCCGGTTTACTCTTTTAAACAAAGAATAAACCGGGTTTTATTATGCTTTGATTTCGAAACTCTCAGTAATTTCAATGCTGTCCTTCACTGACTGCACCATTGAACAGTTCTTGCGTGTAACATCCAGCGCTTTTTTCACTTTTTCTTCTTTCAGATCGCCTGTTATTGTAAAGTGCATATGAATTTTCTCTACGCGATTAGCTTCTTTTTCGTTGCGCTCAACCTCAGTATTCACTTGAATATCTGTGAACTCCATACGCATTCTCTCCAGCACCTTACGTAAAACCCCTCCACTGCACACGGCTACAGATGATACAAGCAGCTGATATGGACGGAATCCGTATTCTTCATTTCCTGAAATATGAAGCTCTCCATATTCAAGGCCGGTTGTAAAGCCGCCTTCTTTCATTTTAAATTCCATAAGGATCTCCTTCTTTCTCTGTAATGATTATAGTAAGATTATAGCGTTGTCTTTTTTATAACTCGATTAATCTGCTTATGATTGTTAAATTTTCCCTCAGCAGGGATTACAATTGCAATACATTTGAATATATTTCAGTCAGGAGTTTTACTATGGGGGTTTCAGCAAGAACTCGTTTTTGGATTTTAGTAGGCATTGTGGCGATTTCCGGTTTTTCTCAGGGAATGCTGCTGCCGTTAATTGCGATTATTTTTGAGCAGCAGGGTGTTTCTTCTGCAATGAACGGATTTCATGCCACTGGCATATACATAGGCATTCTGATCGCTTCACCGTTAATGGAGGCTCCACTCAGACGCTTTGGCTATAAACCGATGATTATTGTTGGCGGACTCGTTGTGGGGCTCTCTTTATTGGCTTTTCCTTTATGGCAGTCCTTCTGGTTCTGGTTTGTGCTCAGACTGCTGATTGGAATTGGGGATAATATGCTGCACTTTTCTACACAGACGTGGATAACTTCATTTTCTGAAGCACATCGCCGCGGCAGGAACATTGCTGTGTACGGACTGTTTTTCTCACTCGGTTTTGCGATCGGACCTGCGATGAGCTCACTTGTGGAAATCAATCCGACATTACCGTTTATTTTTTCAGGAATTTTAACCTTCATCACGTGGGGATTTGTTTTCTTATTAAGGAATGACTTTCCCGATCACGGCGGGTCAGAATCCACATCGTTTTTCAGCACGATGAAACGGTTCAGCCAGGTCTGGAAATATGCCTGGGTGGCATTCCTGCCTCCTCTCAGCTACGGTTTTCTGGAAGCATCCTTACACGGGAACTTTCCAATCTATGCGCTGCGGAGCGGGATAGAGACAAGTGCAATTGCTTATATCCTCCCTGCTTTTTCGATTGGCGCGATTGTGTTCCAGCTGCCGCTTGGTATGCTGAGTGATAAATATGGACGTCACAGAATTTTGATGAGTGTGTTATTTGCGGGTGCGATATGCTTCGTTCTTGCCGGTCTCGCAGGCTCTTCTCCACTCTGGCTGACGCTTGCATTTTTTATAGCCGGTATGGCAACCGGATCCACATTCTCTCTCGGGATCAGTTATATGACAGACCTTTTACCGAAGCACCTGCTCCCTGCAGGAAATATTATGTGCGGCGTCGCGTTCAGTCTGGGCAGTATCGGTGGACCGGCAATTGGTGGACTGATCATTGAATTTTTCACAGAAGGATTCTTTTACTTTATTTCTATGCTGCTTGTCACGATTGGCTTATGTCTTGTTGCTTTCTCGCTCCGCAAAAGGCTGACCGAAAGTTAATATCTACCTGTCTTTTCTTTTAAATGGTATAATAAAAGAAAAGAACTGTTCCCAACTTCATATCAAACGTTTATGCTATGCTGCTGTCCTGTGACAGCAGCATTCAGTGCTTTTTAAGGGTATTGATTTCGATTATCTTTCTCAATAAGCATGCGAACGGAGCGTGGTTCTAATGGTGAAATATACTGAAGCGCTGAACCTTCCTTCAGCTGTCAGAAGCGATCGTCTGAATTTTATAAAAGTGCACTTAGAACTAATCTTGGCTATACTTAGCGGTGTTTTGATTCTGATTGCATGGTGGCTGATGCATCAGGGTTTACCCACTGCTTCAGCAGGAGTGTATATCTCTGCATATGTGATTGGCGGGTACTTTAAAGCCGTGGAAGGAGTTAAGCACTCTATAAAAGCAAAGGATTTAAATGTTGAGTTACTGATGATCATCGCTGCACTTGGCGCTGCATGGATCGGTTACTGGACTGAAGGAGCCATTCTGATTTTTATCTTTGCACTGAGCGGTGCACTTGAAACCTATACAATGAATAAAAGTAAAAACGAGATCTCCTCCCTGCTTGATCTGCAGCCTCAAGAAGCGTGGAAGCTGGTGGATGGAGAAGAAGTGAAAGTCAACGCTGCAACCCTGCAGCCTGGAGAGCGTATTGCAGTTAAACCAGGCGAGCGGATTGCTGCTGACGGTGTAATCATCAAAGGACGAACTTCAGTCGATGAAGCTACTTTTACTGGGGAATCAATGCCCGTTGTAAAAGGAATTACCGCTGAAGTGTTTGCGGGCACTGTTAACCTGACAGGTGCTGTGCAGGTTGAGGTGACCAAGAAAAACACTGAAACCATGTTTCAAAAAATTATTGAGCTTGTTCAATCAGCGCAAAGCGAAAAGTCACCTTCCCAGCTGTTTATTGAAAGATTCGAAGGCAAATATGTAAAAGCAGTTCTCATTTTCACATCACTCATGATGTTTATACCGCATTATCTATTGGGCTGGAGCTGGGAAGAAACGTTTTATAGAGCAATGGTTTTACTTGTGGTGGCTTCACCATGTGCACTCGTTGCTTCGATTATGCCCGCTTCACTCAGCGCGATTTCAAACGGAGCCAGAAAAGGCATTCTCTTTAAGGGCGGCGTTCACCTGGAGAACCTCAATAGCATTAAAGCGATCGCATTTGATAAAACCGGTACCCTGACTGAAGGCAAACCAAAAGTGACAAACTGGTTTGTCAGACAGGACTTAGATCACGCAGAGGTCCTGCAAATGACCGCTTCAATTGAAAAGCAGTCCAATCATCCCCTCGCACAGGCGATTGTTCAGTTCACAGAAAAGACTGTCACAAATGCTGATGTGCAGATGGATACGGTAGAAGATGTCACCGGTTTCGGCTTAAAGGCTTCATTTCAAAATGAGACCTGGAGAATCGGCAAGCCTGACTGGTTTAAGGAAGAAAGTATCAGCAAAGAGATTCTGGAACAGGCAACTCTTCTATCACAAGCAGGAAAAACCATTGTACTGATTGAGAAAAATGAGGAAGTCATTGGACTGATTGCGTTGAAGGATCAGGTCAGACAGCAGACGATTGAAGCGATCAAGTATTTAAAGTCAGTCGGGATTCATACGGTTATGCTGACCGGGGACAGTACAGGCACAGCACAGACCATTCAAAAAGAAACAGGCGTGGACAGTTTTAAAGCAGAGTGTCTGCCTGGTGTAAAAGTTGAGGAAATTAAAAAACTCAAGACACAATTTGGTCAGGTCGCAATGATTGGAGACGGAATAAATGATGCGCCTGCCCTCGCAAGTGCTTCCGTTGGTGTAGCAATGGGTGCAGGGTCTGATATCGCGCTTGAAACTGCTGATATTGTCTTAGTAAAAAATGACCTTCAAAAAATTGCTGAGGCGATCCGGCTTTCTAAAAGGATGAATCGCATCGTTAAGCAGAATATCGTTTTCAGCATCGCGGTTATATTTATCCTGATCCTATCTAACTTTTTTCAGGCACTTGACCTTCCACTCGGAGTACTGGGTCATGAAGGAAGTACGATTCTGGTCATCTTGAACGGACTCAGACTATTAAGGGGATAAGAAAAGCCTTCCATTCAGAAAGTTGAATGGAAGGCTTTTGTCTTTGCCCAGCTTCAGCAGGCAGCCCCTCTCATCACAGCTTATGCTTGTCGAGGCTGAACGCCTGCTTCTGCTTTTCGATTCAGGATCCTTTCGGAACAAATGGTTTATGACGGCGTTTGGCAGCCATTGTAGCGTTAACCTGGGCACCCACAAGAATGATAATTCCTGATAGGTACAGCCAGATCATCAGTACAATGATGCCTCCGATACTTCCGTAAGATGCGGAATAATTTCCAAAGTTTCCTACATAAATTGAGAATAATGAAGATGTTAATAACCAGCCGATTGCAGCAAAAAGTGCCCCCGGGATAACAGAGATGAAACGGATTTTTACGTTTGGTACAAATGCATATAAGCCCACAAATGCAATAAACAGGACAAATGGCGTAATCGCAAATCTCAGTACCGTCCATATTGTGAGGAACTGATCAGTCAGACCAAACCATGAGAAAATCAGTTCTCCAATCTGCTGACCGAAAATCGGAAGCAGCAGAGCAACCACAAAGATTAGTACCATCACGACTGTCCATACAACTGCCATGCCACGAGCAATGATAAATGATCTTGTTTCTTCCACTTCGTATGCACCATTAAAAGCTTTCATGATCGCATTCATTCCGTTGGATGCTGACCAGAGAGTACCCAGAATACCGATTGAAAGCAGCCCTGCACTCTCCCCGGTGGCAACCTCTGAGACTGTTGATTCAATCAGCGCCATCGCGTCTCCAGGCGCAAATTCGCGGAACATATCCAAAAGCTGTGCCTGGGTAATATCCAGGTAGGGAAGTAATGCTAATGCAAAAATCAGCAGCGGGAATAATGAAAGCAGAAAGTAGTAGGCCAGCTGAGCACCGAGTCCTGGTGTATCTGCATCTGTAAAGCGTCTTAATACCGCTTTAACAAAGCCCATAAATGAATCATAATGCCCTTCACGCCCTGCTTTATGTACTGCATCAGACATATCTTTAAGGTGTCTGTTTTTCTTTCCTTCCTTCCATTGGCTGCCTTCCTCTCGATCAGGAGCAGGATTGCCTTTTTGAGAAGTCATTCCATCCCTCCTTGTATCATATTTCACATCGTCTTTTTTTCCGGCAGCCCGCCAGCTCCTCCGGAAGGCATTGGACTATTTGGTGTCTGATCTTCTTCTGTAAAAGCCTCTTTTGTTTCCTGGACCGTCTCTTTCAGCTCAGGTGCCAGGGACTTCACTTCTTCATATTTTTCAGACAGAAATGCAATGTCTTCCTGAATCTTCTCTGCAATTTCTCTCCACTCATCTGCTTTTTGTGAAGCTCTGTCAGCCAGCTCCTGCGGGTTTCTTGAGTAATAAGAGATAGAGTGCTTCGTATTGGATAGTGCCTGGGCAGTTCTTTTTCTTGTAGAAGGATCCAGCATACTTAAAATCCCTCCTGCAACTGCTCCAATAATGATTCCTGCCGGTAACTTGTTTTTTGCCATGTGATTTCCTCCAATTTGTTTTACAGTTTTGCAGCCAGTTCAACACTTTTCTGTTGCAGGTCTTTTATTACTTCAGCTGTCTGATCATTATGCAGCATATATTCAAGGTCTTCCATAGACCTGCCGCTGAGTTCTGATGCACGAATGATCACATGCTTTTTTTCAGACGCTTTCAGCAGATGTGTTAATGATTCTTCTGCCTGACTGATTAGTACAATGACATCTGCCTGTTCAAGGTCACTCCGCTGCAGCTGTTCTGTCTTCAGTGTTCCCATTTCGCTGTGGAGCCCTTTAATTCCTTCAAAAGAATATTCGGACATTTCAGTGCTGCTCCATGTGAAGGTGCCTCTCACAACTGGCTGGATGCCTTCCGAGGAACTTTTTTCCAATTCTCCAGCAAGCAGTGTACAACTTGACAACTGTTTCTGTACAAGGAATAATACAGTCTTCATCATCTCTCTCCTTATACGGAATATGGTTTACTATTTCCTTAGGTCTTTTGTTTGAAACCTTTTCAGCGGCAGCAAATTAAAAAAACCTTGACAATCAGGGGTGAATTTTCGGAATATTTAATGTAAGGCATACATATTTTCTTCATATTTAATATCTATGACCTGAAAACAGAAAAAAGGGGGAAATTAGATGCAAGGTTTAACAGATCTTCTGAATCAAATCAGTGGGCTGGTATGGGGACCGCCGCTACTCATTCTGTTAGTCGGAACAGGTATTTACCTGACATTCCGTCTTGGAATGGTGCAGTTCGCGTTAACCGGCTATTCACTCAAGCTGGCTTTTTCCCGTAATCAGGACAAAAAGTCCAAGGGTGATATTTCTCACTTCCAGTCTTTAATGACTGCAATGGCTGCAACGGTTGGTACCGGTAATATTGTCGGTGTTGCAACAGCTGTTGTGCTTGGGGGACCAGGTGCGATTTTCTGGATGTGGCTGTCGGCCATTTTCGGTATGGCAACCAAGTATGCTGAGGCTGTACTTGCTGTTAAGTACCGCGTACAGGATGAGGACGGCGAAATGTCCGGTGGTCCGATGTATTACCTTGAACGCGGATTAAAGCAAAAATGGCTTGGTGTTTTATTTGCATTATTTGGTGCAATTGCTGCTTTTGGTATTGGTAACATGGTACAGTCGAATTCTGTATCAGATGTTGTAAACGATACATTTGCTATTCCAACATGGGTAACAGGTATTGCACTGACGATCTTTACTGCACTTGTTATTCTTGGCGGTATTAAGAGTATCGGTAAAGTAACATCTATTTTCGTTCCTTTTATGGCAGCATTTTATCTTTTAGCAGGACTTATTGTAATGATTTTAAATATTGATTTAGTACCTTCTGCATTTGCAACAATCTTCTCACTGGCATTTGGTAATGAAGCAATCGCTGGTGGTGTCATTGGTGCGATTATCCGTTATGGTGTTGCCCGTGGGGTATTCTCGAATGAAGCAGGTCTCGGATCTGCACCAATCGCTGCAGCTGCTGCGAAAACGGATATGCCTGGCCGTCAGGGTCTTGTATCCATGACTCAGGTTCTGATTGACACATTAATCATCTGTTCAATCACAGGTGTAACAATTGTTATGGCTGGTCTTTATGAAGGCGGAGATCTTCAGGGTGGTGCATTGACTTCAGCATCATTTGAGTATTTCCTTGGTCCTGTTGGTCCAATCCTTGTAACAATAGGATTAATTTTCTTTGCTTCTTCTACAATTATCGGCTGGTCGTATTATGGAGAGAAGTGCTTCCAGTACCTTGTAGGAACAAAGAAATTCAACATTTATTATCGTCTGCTGTTTGTAATTGCAGTAATGGTCGGTTCTGTTGCAGCACTTGATGTTGTGTGGGCCTTCTCTGATGTGATGAACGGCTTAATGGCCTTCCCTAACTTAATTGGTCTTCTTGGTCTGTCAGGCGTAGTTGCTTATGAGACGAAGCGGATCCGCGAGAAGATTAAGGAAGAAAAAGCTGCAGACAAAGCCGCTTAATGCTTATTGACAGATCCTTTGAAGCATGGAAAGATTGTATTTAGCAAAGAAAGGACTGATCAATTTGGATTTAACAGTACAGAGCACTGAGAATGCTGAATATATGGTTGAAAAGATTAAAGACCGTTTGCGTATTGTAAACGCAGGAGCGCTGAAGGTATCTGCTTTTGATGAAGAGCAGTATGAAGAACTTCACTCTCTCTATACAATGGTGATGAAAAGAGACTCATTCAGTCCAAGTGAAATGCAGGCAATTGCTGAAGAGCTCGGCAGTCTGCGTAAAGCTTAGGAAATACGGATGAACTGGAAAGAGGCTGGGACATAAAAATGTCTCAGCCTCTTAATCGTTTCGCTGCGCTTCAGGCGGACGCTTTCCGGACGGTGGTTGCTGAGCCTCCTCACCTTCGGTTCCGGGGTCTCAGCTTCCCACTAATCGTCCCGGAGTCGCCGCCTTACGCTCCGCTACACTAAGTTTGCAATTTAAATTTTATTCTATTAAAAAAATTATATAATTCTCTTTTTATTCATTATTTTTGAATCCAAAAAAGCTAAGATGCTTTTTCTTCCGCTTCATCCTGAACCTCTTCTGAATCGATAAGCATTTTTTCAGCCTCTGCTGCTGTTTCATGAGCTTCCCCGGCTGCTTCGACCCTGAACATGCCAATACGGTCTCTGAGGTCTCTGGCATCGTTTATAAGCCCTCTGGATGACTCATATACATTCTCCATCGTTGAGCTCGATTCCTCTGCACTCGCACTTGTCTGCTCAATTCCCGCAGCAGATTCTTCAGAGACGGAAGCAATTTGTTCGATCTCCTGATGCATCTCTTCGGATGCGTTGACAATTTCGTAAAGTGAAGCGGCAATGACTTTCATTTGTTCTGAAACTGCATTGATCTGTACATCGATGTCAGTGAATGAATTTGAGGTTACTTCCATCTGACTCACTCCTTCACTCACCATTCCGTATCCTTCCTGAAGCACAGCAACTGTTTCTTTTGATTCTTTCTGAATTGAACCAATGATGCCGGTAATATCAGCGATTGATGCAGACACCTGCACAGCAAGCTTTCTCACTTCATCTGCAACAACTGCAAATCCTTTTCCATGCTCTCCTGCCCTTGCTGCTTCAATCGCTGCGTTTAATGAAAGCAGGTTTGTCTGATCAGCAATCTCCTGAATGACCTGGACAAGTTTTGAAATATTCTGTGCCTGATGATCCAGACCGTTAACGCGTTCCATTGCCTGTTTGAAGCTTGTATTGATCTGATTGACAGTTTGAATTGTTTTATTCATTTTCACATTGCCATCACGGGATAGCAGCAGCATATGATCTGCTTTTTCCTGAGCGGATGTTCCCTGATCAGCAGAGCTTTTGATCACGGTGATAAATCCATTCATTTTTTCACTTAAAGAAGATGAGGATTCTGCCTGGGCACCTGCTCCATCGGCAAGCTCATTCATCGTTACTGCGATCTGACGGCTACCTTCCTTTACTTCTTCAGCACTTTCTGACAACTGATTTCCCTTCTCCAGTACTGAAGCAGAAATACCGGCTACGCCTCCTACCAGCTCTCTCAGCTGTTCATTCATTTCATTTACTGCATGAACAAGCTGTCCAACCTCATCTTTACTTTTTGTCTTTAAAGCCTCAGATGGCAGACTGCCACAGGAAATCGCTTTCATTCTTTTCGTTACCATCGCAATTGGTTTTGTAATGTGACCTGCTATAATCATACTGATTAAAATCGCAAGGATGATGACAACGCCACTGATCGTCAGTACAGTCAGAATCGTCTGTTCACCATTATTGATGATTGTCCCGCCTGCTTCATCCACTTCAGCCTCTCTGGCAGTGGAAATTTGTTCAAGGCTGTCCATGATGCCTCTTGCAGTCGGTTCATAGTTCGATCTGAATAATACTCTCGACTCCTCTTCCCTGCCATTATCATACATAGAAAAGACTCTCTCATTTACGCCTTCCTGCCAGACTCTTGTAATCGTAAGAACTGATTTCATTTCTTTACTTACATCATAATTCTGCAGCGTCTCTGCAAATTCATCATTCTGAACTGATAATTCATCAAACTTTTCTCTGTAATCAGGTTCCCCATATAAGAGATATCCACGTGTTAAAGCAATCTGCTGAGACACGTTAAATCTCATTTCCTGATCGATTGATAACAGGACAAGCTCTTCTTCAAGAAGATTTTGTGTCTCCTGATTAATGTTTGTAATTGAATAGATATTAAAAGCTGCCAATCCCCCAATAAAAACAATTAATACAAAAAACCCCGATAACAGCTTCCATTTTAATTTCTTCATCCATGCTCCCCCTACTAACCTGATCTGATAGAACTAATATCATTTTATATGTATATCGACCTAATGATTGAGTTTTTGAGTGCGCTTTCAAATTTTTTATCATGATACTTTGTAAAATTAGCTGATGATTTTCGCTCAAGGGGGCCGCTTCATTCACCAGATGCGCAAAAACAATAATGGACTTTATAAAACGTAAAATAAAAACAGGTCCTGAGATCAGGACCTGTTTCAAATTCTTTTATAATAGTTTCAATGATTCTCTGATAAATGCAGGAATATCATCAGGGTCACGACTGGTGACAAGCTGATTGCCGCATACGACAACCTCTTCATCGTGATACTCTGCTCCTGCATATTCCATATCAACCTTAATGGATTTGAAACCGGTCGCTTTTCGGCCTTCAAGCGTTTTTGCTGTGATGAGCAGCTGAGGACCGTGACAAATTGTCAGTACAGGCTTACCGCTGTCCATAAATTCTTTCGCAAACTCGACAAAGCGGTCATCACCTCTCAGCAGATCCGGAGAAAATCCTCCCGGAATAAAGAGTGCATCATAGTCACCCGGGCTGACATCATCAATTGACTTGTCAATCGTTACAGTTGCATCTCCCTGTTTTCCTTTGACGGTATTTCCCGATTCTTTTTCAATTGTATCGACTTCATGTCCTTCTTTTTTAAATGCTTCTGCCGGATCAGTATATTCCACGTCTTCAAATTGATCAGTTAATAAAGTTGCAATCTTTGCCATTCATAACATCTCCTTTTAAATGTGTACATCATGTATATTCCACATTTTTACTTTTTTAAACCTGTTCTTTTTTTACCCATTTAACGAAAAACCAGCCGCCCTCCCGTATAATCGGAAAAGGTGTTTGCTGTTCAAATCCGCACGCCTCAGCAATTTCTTTCAATTCCTGCTCTGACGGGATTGGATAGAGATTGTCAAATGTCATGAAAAAGCTGTTGAAGGCGCTTGAGAACTGTTTTCCATGCTTCGCTTTTTGAAGAGGTGAAATAATGGTGATGATCCCATCTTTTTCAGTTATCTTTTCAATCTGATTAAAAAACGACTGACGTTCCTCAGGATTGATATAGTGAAGCAGATTGTTAATCATCACATGATCAAAGGACTGTTCAGGCTGATATTCATGAATGTCAGCCTGAACAATCTCTATCTGCTCATAATCTTCTGTTGATTTTTTTGCAGACTCGGAAACTTCTTTATTGATTTCAATTCCTGTAAGCTGAAGATCCGGATGTTTTTTCGCAAGCTTTAATAAATAACCGCCTTCTCCGCAGCCGATATCAATAATCGAGTTGACCTGATGCTTTTTCACATTCTGATTGATTAATCTGAATGCTAGCATTTCGAGCAAAGTAGACGTCTTGGCAACGGTTGACCCGTGCTTTTCATTATCAAAATGCTGTCTTTTCTTTTCTTTCATCAGTTCCGGGTAGTGAAGAAGTGAAGGGATATGGAGTTCCATCATTTCCTTGAGTAAATCACCGGAAGAGGGGCTGTCCTTTTTAGTTCCGGGCAGCTTCCATGCCCGCGCAATCTTCACACGGTCTTTATCATCTTTTTTCAGATGCTTCAGCGCAATGCCTACTTCAACCCATTGTTCCAGCAGTTCTTCTTCAAGGTTGTAAGCATCCGCTACATCCTCCACTCTGACAGGCCTCTTAAAGGCTTCGAACAGATCAAGTTCATATCCCACATACGCATGCCAGCTATATAAAAAAGGTACATTCGTTTTCATCCACGTTCTGGCTTTCCACATATTATTCAGATCTTTGATCATGTAAACCCCTCCTCTTCACTCTGACAATCACGTTTTAAGTATTTACATTCAGTCTTATTCTAATGTGTATCCTTAATTCATCATTTAGAAACTATGTTCGATAAAAAAAAGCACATTCGCAGTAAAAAACGAATGTGCTGATCGTTATTTTTTATTCTTTCCAATATCTTTTAAGTAATATTTGTCAGACGTAAAAAATTCCGTCTTCAGTTCTTTTACTTTATTGCTGAGCATCAATATGGCAAAGATATTCGGCAAAAGAATCATGGCAAGCATAATATCAAGGAAATTCCAGATCATCTCTGCTGCCCCGACTGCACCAAGAACTATGGCGATAATATATACAACCTGTATGGCATAGGAAGCTTTCAGGCCAAATAAGAATTCAGCCTGCTTCGCACCATAGAAAATGACTACGAGAATCGTTGAAAATACGAAAAACACTAATGATACGGTTACAAGAATACTTCCGAACTCTCCAAAATATTCAGCAAATGCGATGGTTGTAAGTGCACTGCTGTTATCCATTGCACCTTCATTCGTCCAGACACCTGAAGATAAAACAACAAATGCTGTAGCGGTACAAATAATCAGTGTATCAACTACAATCCCTGACACTGCCCAGAATGCCTGTCTGACAGGGTGGTCAGTTGTCGCAGCTGCGTGTGCCATCGGAGCAGTTCCAAGTCCCGCCTCGTTCGAATAAAGTCCTCTGGCAAATCCCCAGCGGATTACATCAACGAGCGCTGCACCAGCAAATCCGCCGATCACAGGAGCAGGTGAAAATGCATTCGAAAAGATCAGCGTGAAAAATTCAGGCAGTGCACCCAGGTTCATAAATAAAATGACAAGTGCGCCTCCAATATAGATCAGTGCCATAAACGGAACCACTACCTGTGTAACCTGACCGATTCTTTTAATACCGCCGAATACAATAATTCCAATCAGAACGGCAATCGCAATACCTGTCCAGAGCACCGGAACACCAAACGACTCATTCACAGTATTTGCCACAGAATTCCCCTGCACCATCACACTTGGAATCAGTTCAAGCATCAGCGCAAAAGAAAACCAGATACCGAGCCACTTCATGCCAAGACCCTTTGTCATATAATACATCGGTCCCCCGACAAACTCGCCCTTCTCATTTTTTTCGCGGTAATGAACGGCCAGTGCACTTTCAGAGAACTTCAGTGACATACCTACGAGTGCGATCACCCACATCCAGAAGACGGCTCCGGGTCCACCGAACATAATCGCTGCCGGCACCCCGACTATATTTGCAGCACCGATTGTTGAAGAAAGCGCTGATGTAAGTGCCTGGAACGGTGTAACGGTCCCCTTCCCTTTTGGTTTTTTTGTAACACTGCCAAATGTCTGTTTAAATATGTAAAGCGGGTGTCTGAATTGAAAAAAGCCGAGTTTAAAAGTCATAAAAAGTCCGGAAAATAATAAAACGGCTATTAATGGAATTCCCCACAGCCATTCAGAAAAGACTGTAACAGCATTAATAAATCCCTCCAATAGAATCTCCTCCTAAAAATAGTATATTTCGGAAACTCTTTTCTTCTTTCCCTGACCCATACAATTTAAACTGAACGGCCAAAAAATAATGCAATACTCCCCCACGGTTTAGCTAAAATAAAAAAACTGCCGCACACTGCGACAGTTAAGGTGAATTAGTCATCGTACCATTACTTGTAACACGCGGCAGAATTAATACTTCCACACGGCGGTTCTGCGCACGCCCTTCTTCTGTTTCATTTGAAGCGATCGGCTGAAACTCTCCGAACCCTTTTGCTGAAAACCAGCGTGGATCCAGGTTCGGATTTTCAATGACGAGCTTCATAAAGTTGACTGCACGCATCACGCTCAGCTCCCAGTTGGAAGAAAATGCAGCTGTGCTGATCGGAACATTATCAGTATGTCCCGTGATAATGACATTGCGGGGCGGGTCAAATTCGAGTAAACCTGCCACGTCCTCAGCAATATTCTGATACTCCGCTCTGACATCTGCTGAACCGGAAGCAAAAAGCACATTATCCCTGATCGTAAGCAGCAGTCCCTCATCAGTCAGCTCTGTTTCAAAAAGCTCACCCAGACTGTTTGCAGCGATATACTCATTAATCTGCTCCTGGATCTCCTGAAGTTCCTCAAGGTCAGCAGCTGCAGCAGTTTCCCGCTCTGACTGCTCTGCTAAAAGCTCCTGCATCTGCTGCTCTTCTTCAGTCATTTCTTCAGTCATTTCTTCAGTCAGCTCTTCAGGATCTGCTCCTTCAGCATTGTCAATGTCATCTTCAGTATCATCCGTTTCCACCAGGCTTGCGTAATCGAGCACATTTTCGCCTCCCGCAAATATCTCATTGAAAACCTGAGACATCTGATTAAACTTCACCTGGTCCACGTTACTGCTCGCAAACATGACAATAAAAAGGGCCAACAGTAAAGTCAGAATATCAGCATAAGGAATCAGCCAGCTCTCATCCATATGCTCATCATGCTTTCTCTTTTTACGCTTCTTCATCTGTTTTAACACCGCCTTCAGCCATCAGCTGCTCACGCTCTTTGGCAGGCAGATAAGAGGCAAGCTTTTGTTCAATCACTCTTGGCGCCTCACCTTCAAGAACAGATAAAATCCCTTCAATCATCATCGATTTAACCATTACTTCTTTTGTTGACTTACGCTTAAGCTTATTGGCAAATGGATGCCACAGTACGTATCCGGTAAAAATTCCGAGAAGTGTCGCGATGAATGCGGCTGCAATCGCTTCTCCAAGCGCAGCTGTATCATCCATATGGCCAAGTGCTGCAATCAGCCCTACAACCGCTCCAAGTACGCCAAGTGTCGGTGCGTATGTACCTGCCTGTGAGAAAATGGCTGCTCCTGAAAGGTGCCTGTCCTCCATTGCATCAATTTCTTCCGTTAATACATCTCTGATATAGTCTGCATTCTGACCATCAATTGCGAGACCAAGTCCATTTCTTAAGAAAGAATCTTCAATTTCAGTCGTTTTAGATTCGAGTGCGAGCAGTCCTTCTTTACGTGCAAGCTCAGCCCATTCTCCAAACATCCGGATCACATCGCGTACTTCTGTCCCTTTTGTTTCTTTAAAAAGAATGCCGAATAATTTTGGTACCCTTTTCAGTTCTGACATAGGAAACGCAATCATGACAGCAGCGATGGTTCCTACAATAATAATTAAAAAAGCCGGACCATTTAATAAAGCGCTGGCCGGAACACCTTTTAAAATCATACCGGCACCAACTGCAATCAGTCCTAAAATAACACCAATCAATGAGGATCGATCCAATACATTCACCCACAATCACTAGATTTCTATCTCTACATTTTGTATATCGGTTAAAAAACGGATGACTTTAGACCTTTCTGCTCATACATGCAATGTTCATTATTTTTTGATTTTTATCAATCCACTGGTAAAATGTTTAGTGGAACTAAACACACTGAAAAGGGGTTTTTAATATGAGTCATACAGAAATGTTCGAAAAATATGCTGACCTGGCTGTAAAAGTCGGCGTCAATATTCAAAAAGATCAGCTGCTATACATAGGTGCATCTATTGATAATGCACCGTTCGTCAGACTTGTTACCAAAAAAGCCTATGAAGCCGGCGCCCGTCAGGTATTCGTTGACTGGTCAGATGATGAAGTGTCAAAAATGCGTTATGAAATGGCGCCATCTGATTCATTCAGTGAATTTCCTGAGTGGAAAAAGCTTGAGCGCGAAGCATTAGCCGATAAAGGTGCTGCGTTTATGAATATTGTCTCAGCAAGTCCGGATCTCATGAAAGGTGTAGATCCTCAGCGCATCTCCGACTTTCAGCGTGCTGCAGGGCAGGCGCTTGAGAAATACCGCCAGTACATTCAGTCAGATAAAGTGAGCTGGACTGTTATTGCTGCGCCATCTGCAGGATGGGCGAAGAAAGTATTCCCTGATGCTGATGAAAATGAAGCAATCGAAAAGCTTTGGGATGCCATTTTTAAAGCTGTGAGAGTTGACCAGGCAGACCCTGTTGACGCATGGAAAAAACATGATGAAACACTGCATGAAAAAGCCGATTACTTAAATAATAAGAAATATAAAAAGCTGCATTACACAGCACCTGGTACTGACCTGACAATTGAACTTCCTGAAGGTCATATCTGGGCTGGCGCGGGAAGCGTAAATGAAAAAGGACATACCTTTATGGCAAACATGCCTACTGAAGAAGTGTTTACCGTCCCTCACAAAGATGGTGTGTCAGGATATGTCTCCAACACAAAACCTTTGAGCTATGGCGGGAACATCATCGACGGCTTCAAAATTACTTTTGAAAATGGCCGTATTACAGATGTTCAAGCTGAAGAAGGAGAAGACATTCTGAAGAAACTGATCGAAACAGATGAAGGCTCTCACCGTCTTGGAGAAGTCGCACTTGTTCCGCATCAGTCACCGATTTCACAGTCGAATGTCCTTTTCTTTAATACATTATTTGATGAAAATGCTTCAAACCACCTGGCAATCGGCAGTGCGTATGCATTTTGTGTGGAAGGCGGAAAGACAGCTTCCCAGGAGGAGCTTGCTGAAAAAGGATTAAACTCAAGTATTACACACGTTGATTTTATGATCGGCTCAGACAAAATGGATATTGATGGTATTTCAGAAGATGGCACTTCAGAACCTGTGTTCAGAAATGGAGACTGGGCGTTTTAAGTTCTCCTAAAAATCATTTCCTAATCACCTGTAATCCTATATAATGAGTTTGATACAATTATTTGTACGGTGAAAGGGGGAGCCAGCTGATGCTATACATGACTTCAATCTTGCTTGGATTCAGTGCTCTGATCGGTTTAGTGGGTGGAGCGTTAATGTACTTTTTACGTATTCCTTTAAATACAAAAGATGCAGAAAAAATTGATCCAAGACCTGAACATAACGAATATTAAAAAATACCAGATCTCTTTGCTGCGCCCTGCAGCATTGAGGTCTGGTTTTTTAAAGGAGCTGACAACATGAAGAAAACAATGAAAGAAAGCAGAACGATTCAGACCAGTCACGTATTACCGCCTGATACGAATCATCACGGCACACTGTTTGGCGGTCAGCTGATGGCGTATATTGATAATGTTGCGTCGATTGCAGCAACCAAGCATTCACGCTCATTAGTAGTCACAGCTTCCACTGATTCTGTCGACTTCCTAAAGCCGATCCGCGTTGGAGATGCTGTTACATTAGAGGCTTTCGTTTCTTATACAGGTAAAAGTTCAATGGAAGTTTTCGTCAGAGTGACAACTGAGAACCTGCTTTCAGGTGACCAATCTGTTGCAGCAATCTCCTTTTTAACATTTGTGGCCATTGATAACGAAGGTAAGCCAATTCCGGTACCGGATATTGTACCTGAAACCGAAGAAGAACGCTGGCTGAATGAAACGGCCGAAAATCGTGCTGAACACAGAAAAGCAAGAAAGCTCCACAGTCAGGAGCTGGCAGCATTTTTCACGCCAAAGCCGCACGAATAAAATAAATCCTTTACCAAAACCTCTCACTTTACTTAAAGTGGGAGGTTTTTTTGCCGATAGTATGAGGGTGTGTAAAAAAAGGGCTTCTATTGACTATATGCACAAGGATATAAACAAGCAATTGGAGGACTTAACGAAATGAAAAGATTGATGATCTTATGTGGTTTGCTGGCAGTATTCATACTATCTGCCTGTACAGGCCAGCAGAACACAGAAAAAGAATTTGCAGCAAAAGTGGGTATTATGCTTTCTGATACCGGCTTGGGAGATGGATCGTTTAATGATGGTGCTTTTGACGGCCTAGTTCGTGCCCGTGATGAACTGAATATTTTATTTGATTATCGCGAAGCGCCGGACGGTAACTATTCTGACCATCTCACAGCATTATCAGAACAGGATTATGATTTAATTATCGGACTTGGTTTTTCAGTTCAGGAAGCACTTGAAGAGGTAGCTGTCGCTTACCCTGATCAGCAATACATACTGATTGATGGGGTCTCTGATGTTGAAAATATAATTTCAATGACTTTTAAAGATCACGAAGGCAGTTATCTGGTAGGCACAGTCGCCGCACTTGCTTCAACATCTGGCGTGATCGGTTTTATCGGCGGTGTTGATGCTCCCGTCATTAACCGTTTTGAAGCGGGCTTCCGCGCCGGTGCTGAAATGGCTGATCCGGATATCGAAATTATTACAGATTATGCAGGCAGTTTCGGGGATGCCGACCTCGGACGCTCGCTTGCTGACAAACAGATTGAACAGGGAGCGGATTTTATCTACCCTGCTGCCGGCTATACAGGAACCGGTGCGATTTTAGAAGCGCAGGCTCAGGGAATCTATTCAGCAGGAGTGGATACGGACCAGTTTTATACTGCTGAGCAATCTGTCGTAACCTCTATGGTAAAAAATATCGATACTTCAGTATTTAATTTAATTCAAGAGTTAACTGAAGGTGAATTATCTTCTGAAGCGTATGTATTAGGTCTCGCTGAAGAAGGTGTGGGTCTCGCGGAAATCAGGCTTTTTCAGCCTGGTGACAAAGCGCAGGCACTCATAACGGATACACAGCAGAAAATCATATCAGGTGAAATAACAGTACCTGAGACCATTCAATAAAGGAGTCATTATGAAACTGAGTAAACGTTTATACTTATTATCATTAATTCCGTTAATTCTTTCTACTGTCATCATTCTGTTTATTGTCTGGCAGATGGTCAGTCTGAATGCATCAGGAGAAGATGACGCAGAAATTTTAACCGATCTCGAAAAATTAAACAGTGAACTATTGATCATCCAGCAATCCCTCTCTAATTTCAGTTTGAGTCCTACTGAAAATAACCGTTTGACGACTCAAAATCAGATGGATCAGACACTTGTACTGATGGATGAGTTGCAATCCAAACTGCCTGAAGCGGACTTAAAAGAACAGCTTTCAACTGTACAGGATAAGTTTATTCAGCTTAAGGATTCTTCAGGTGAGGCACTGAACCAGGGTGATATTGCAGAGGCAAGCCGCCAGTCTGCACGTACAGGCGGGGTCATCAATGATGTATTCTATCTCAAAGTCCTGTCAGATGACTGGTATCGCAATAAGCTTGCCACCAGCGAACAGCAGATCTCTATGATTGTATGGGTATCTATGATTGCTGTTGCTGCAATTATTGTCATTTCGGTTACAGCAGCAACGATCATTTCAAAGCGTATTACACGTCCGCTCAACAAAATGCTGAACCAGGCGTCACGTGTCGCCAAAGGAGATTTGACTGTAGACGTACCTGCCCAGTCCGGCAATTCCAGATTCGAAATACACCTTCTTGCAAACTCGTTCAGGGAGATGATTCTGAGTCTGCGTCAGACAGTAGAGTCAGTGGATCAGTCAAGCAGCCGTGTTTCAGCGTTTGCAAATGAAGTCTCAGGAAAGGTAAATGAATTAGAGGAAAGCGGCAACCAGATTGCAGCTTCAACAGATGACCTCGCGAGGGGCAGTCAATCAATCTCAGAGGATATTCAATCAACTTCTGAGAAAATGGCAGAATTGAATCAGACTTTTATTAAGAGTGAAACGCTAACGGAACGTTCAGCTGACAAAGGTCACCAGGCATTAATGTCGGTAACTGATGGCCGCGAATCCCTGAGTCGTCAAAAAAGATTTACTATAGAGAATACAGAAGCTGCTTCATTAATTTCCAGAGAACTATCTGCATTTTCAGCTTTTACCGACGAGATTCAGGATGCTGCAAAGTTCGTGAAAGAAATTGCTGATCAAACCAACCTGCTTGCATTAAACGCAGCAATTGAAGCTGCAAGAGCCGGTGAACAGGGAAAAGGCTTTGCAGTTGTTGCAGATGAAGTTAAAAAACTCGCAGGACAATCAGCAGATGCTACTGAAAAAATCACTTCAATGGTGATGAATATACAAAACGGCATGAGCGGTATTACAGATGCTGCTGCAACCGGGCAGCGGCTTTCAGCAGAGCAGCTTGAATCCATGAACCTGACAGAGCAGGCATTTGAAGATATCGCGCAAAAAGTAAGGGAAATTGATCATGAACTGAAGTCACTCACCATCAGCATGAAGCAATCCTCATCTTACACTTCAGAAGTAACAGCTGCTATGGAAAATGTCTCAGCTGTCACTGAAGAAACAGCGGCAGGTACAGAAGAAATCTCTGCTTCTGCTGAAGAACAGCAGGTGTCTTTTGGAAAAGTCAGGGAGTCAATGATGCAATTACAGGAAATGAGTCTTACAATGCAGCAGAAAATGCAGCATTTCAAATTACCTACTTCCGGGTATAAAAGGTAGAAAAGTGATGTAAAAACCCTTTCAGTTCTATTGATGAAAGGGTTTTTTTCGTTACAAATTCATTATTCTTTTATTACAAAGCTGTCATTACTTCTGATCGCATATATTGTAACCCCTGTTCTGAAGGGAATCACGCTTTGTCGAATCCGCCCCGGTCTGTTCCCCGCTGATGTAACATTCCCTTATCCCTACCTTTGTCACTCTACGCTGTGCTGTATTTAGTCTATACTACTCGGAGAATACTGTTAAATTCGGACGACGATGATGATAACGGAGGAATGTTGTATGCTTTCAAATGCTGAAATCGGTATCGACTTAGGTACTGCTAATATACTTGTGTATAGTAAAAGTAAAGGAATTATTATGAATGAGCCGTCGGTTGTTGCAATCGATGTAAATACCAAAAAAGTCTTAGCTGTCGGAACAGACGCTAAAAGCATGATTGGTAAAACACCAGGGAATATCGTGGCAGTCCGCCCTTTAAAAGACGGCGTCATTGCTGACTTTGATGTCACAACGGAAATGTTGAAGCACATTATGTCTTCAATTGGCAAAAAGATGGGCTTCTCACTGCGTAAGCCAAGTGTTGTTGTATGTACACCATCGGGCGCTACGTCTGTTGAAAGAAGAGCCATCCAGGACGCTGTAAAGCACAGTGGTGCGAAGCACGTTCACTTAATAGAAGAGCCGGTTGCTGCTGCGATCGGAGCAGATCTTCCTGTCGGCGAGCCGGTTGCCAACGTAGTTGTGGATATTGGCGGCGGAACAACAGAAGTCGCGATCATTTCATATGGCGGCGTTGTATCCTGCAATACAATACGCGTGGCCGGTGACAAAATGGATGAAGACATCATTCAGCACGTCAGAAAGGCTTATAACCTGTTGATTGGTGAGCGGACAGCTGAACAGATTAAGATGGAAGTTGGACATGCACCGATACAGCATGACGTAAGGGAAATGGAAATCCGCGGACGTGACCTTGTAACAGGTCTCCCGAAAACCATTACACTTCAATCTACTGAGGTTCAATCTGCTATTCAGGAGTCACTGTTAAGTATTCTTGAGGCAATTCGTTCAACACTCGAGAACTGTCCTCCCGAACTAAGTGGTGATATCGTAGACCGCGGTGTGATCTTAACAGGCGGCGGTGCACTGCTGAACGGCCTGCAGCAATGGCTGAGTGAAGAAATTGTTGTACCTGTGCATATTGCGCCAAACCCGCTTGAGTCTGTAGCGATCGGAACGGGCAAGTCATTATCTGTCATTGACAAGCTTCAAAAAGCAGCTAAATAAGCTAAAAAAGCCCGGGACAAATAGTCTCGGGCTTTTAAGATCGTTCCGCTGCGCTTCATGCGGACGCTTTCCGGACGGAGGTTGCTGAGCCTCCTCAGCCTGCTGCCTGCGGGTCTCAGCTTCCCTCTATACTTCCCGGAGTCGCCGCCTTCCGCCCCGCTGCACTAACATTTTATTAATAAATTGGATAATGAATCAAACTTATGTTTTGTCAGCAGACTCTCTTTTCTATTTAACTCCTGTAAAAGGGCACACGTTACTCTTCTTCTCATTTTTCTGAAGCAGTGAATCCTGATAAAAGAAATTAGGTGATTTCCATGTGTTATCATACTGCTTGTGAAAAATATGAGTGGATGCCGGTGATACAGGTGGAATCAGCCAGGTCCAGTCCCCGGTTACTTCCCTTCCTGCCTCTTTCTCTTTCTGTTCAAATAATTGAAACTGCTGACTTGCCGAATGATGATCGACAATACTCACACCCGCCTGTTTAAAAGAATGCATAACGGCTGTGCAAAGCTCAATCACTGCACGGTCCTTCCACATTGAAGACTGCAGCTGAGTGTTCAGATCAAATGCTTCAGCAGTTGCTCTCAGCATGTTGTAACGGTTCTCATCAGTGAAATTACGTGCAGCAATTTCCGTTTCCATATACCAGCCGTTAAATGGCGCAGCCTGATATTCAATGCCACCGATCTCAAGCTTCATCTCAGAAATGATCGGCACTGCATACCATTTCAAATCAAGTTGATTAAATGCCTGGTTTTCCGTGTGTGTAATCTGAACCTCTTTAACCAGATGATTAGGAATCTCAAACAAATAAGGCTCATTTACGCCAATCTGAATGACAATCGGAAGAATATCAAAAGGTGTACCCTTCCCCTTCCAGCCAAGCTGCCGGCAAAAATCAGTAAATTCAACTGAATGCGGGTCGCCGGTAATGGTCCCATCGTTTTGTTTGTACCCTGCATACCGGATCAATTGATGATTATAAATCCTGACAGGGTCTTCTGATGTGCCTGCTGGTTTAAACACGGTAACGGTGGAACGGATTTTCCCGCCATTGGTGGCATACTCAATATGCTGAAGCAATGCCTCTTTCACTTCTTCCTTTGTTGCGGCATCTCTCCGGTCAAATACATTCAGGCTATTCCAGAACAGACGGCCGATACAGCGGTTACTGTTTCGCCATGCAAGCTTTGCCCCAAACGTCAGCTCCTCACTCGTATGTGCATAGGTGCCCGTCTTCCTTATTGCGTCTAAGACATCCAGTAAACGCTTTTCACATGCTTCCTGACTAAAATGATTTTCTATATAAAACTGTTTAATAAATGTTTCTGCTTTTTGATATAGAGGATGTTCCATCATGTTTTCACAACCCTGTACTGATATATGGCTCATCTTAACACAGAATATTCTTTTGCAGTGCTTGTGAATATGCACCATTTATTGAACTTTATAGACTGGAGACTGAATTTCTGACAGAACAAAAAAAAGACAGCCCGTAAGCTGTCTTCATTAAGCAAGTCTTTTAAAATTCTGACCCAGTATTTCATTCATGTTATGAACAGTGATAAATGCTTTTTCATCCTGTTTACCGATATAATTCTTCAGACGGGACAGATCTTTCCGTCCCAGGATGGTTGTAATGACTTCTTTCTGCTCATAATTAAAAGCACCTTTAGCCGTATGAATTGTTGCGCCTCTGCCAAGCTCGCCAACGATAAATGCGCGGATCAGTGCACTCTTCTGACTGATGATCACAACTTCTTTATTCGCATTAAACTGCTGAAGCGTGTAATCAATCATCAGACCGTTCAGAATAACCCCAAAGAATGCGTACATTCCGGCCTGCGCACCGAAAAGCAGTGAAGATGACAGGGCAACAGCAAGGTCGGAAAACAGCACGGCTCTGCCGATTTCAACCTTAATATATTTATTCAGAATCATCGCAATGATATCTGTTCCGCCCGTTGAAGCACGCTGGTGGAAAACAATGCCCATACCAATCGCAGCAATACACTGACCGATAATCAGCTGGATTAAAATATCATCGCTGAGCGGTGCTGTAACCGGGGCTACGAGTTCGAGCAGCCATACATATCCTGACAGCGCAAAGCTTGTATAAATCGTCTTAGCGCCAAACTGAAAGCCAAGAAAGATCACACCTAATATAAATAAGACAATATTAACAAAAATCATAAAAAGTCCGATTGAAATGCCCGGAAACAGTGAATTCAGCACAATGGACATTCCGCTGACCCCGCCTGTTGCAAGGTTATTTGGCGACAGGAAAAAGTGAACATTCACTGCAACAAAAAACGCACCGAGATTCATAAGTAAAAAAGTGATTAATTTCTTAGTCATACGAAATGCCTCCCCCTGAAAAAAGTACAAGGCGCCGAACTTTCACCCGGAGCCTAGTCGTTATTCAAATATCACGTCATTTAAGCTGTTTTCATTCACAAAAACGCATTATACGCGCTCTCTGACGCCATGTAAAGGAGGAAACTTTCATACAGAATCGTAGACTTTTTCAGATATTTTTA
Source organism: Jeotgalibacillus haloalkalitolerans (assembly GCF_034427455.1). NCBI lineage: Bacteria > Bacillati > Bacillota > Bacilli > Caryophanales > Caryophanaceae > Jeotgalibacillus > Jeotgalibacillus haloalkalitolerans. Next base: position 50,601 of record NZ_JAXQNN010000006.1, read on the forward strand.
ATGATTCTTTGCGCTGAATAATCATGCATGCTGACGCACGATCCTCATGCATTCTTCCATTATTTCAGCATTTTTATGAAAAATAAGACTTTCTCTTTCACCCGTTTTTTTACTGACTTTCAGAAACTCTTTTCTGCATTTTTCCAGTAAATCAACCAGTTCTCTCTCATCCTCAGTCCGATCGTAGAGATCCATAAAGATCGTTCCATCCGTATTAATCTGGGCTAAAAATACATCCGCCACGCTGACACCTTTCCGCTCCATCTGCTCCCGTAACCAATTGACATCTCTGCCGATGGATTGAAGGGCTTTTTCTACAGGCTTCCCATCCATAATAATCGATTCCGGCGGCTTCCCATCTTGGAATTTCTCTTTTATATCTTCCTGTACCACAGGCATTTTTGCTTTTTTAAGCATGACATTTAATTCACCTGAAGCCTCAAGAATCGCAAAATTCACATCTGAAATTGAAAATACGTCTTTTCTTCTCAGAAGTTCCATTAACTCATCAGTAGAATACCTTTCCTTTTTTAAATTTTTTTCTATGATCTTGCCCTGCTGGATGAAGACTGTCCCTTCCCCTTCCACAAGATCCCTTACTTTTTTACTTTTTAATGAGATATAATCAATGATCAGCGGGATGGAAATAAAAGATACAATCCCAAGCACCCCATGCAGAAATTGCCGGTCAAGTCCTGTGATTACCTCTGCTCCGATACTCCCGATTGTAATACCCGTTACATATTCAAAGAATGAGAGCTGGGAAATCTGTTTTTTTCCAAGCAGCTTGGTACAGACAAACAGCACCATGACCATGAGCAGCCCTCTGACAATCACCATTAACCAATCACTCATCTATGGCTCTCCTTTAACTGCTTCAGTTCTCTTTCCATCCTTGAGATCTCATCAACGATGTCTGCGTATTCAAGCGTTTTTTCTTTATCTTCAATCCACTTTTGAATCGTGAACAGCTGTTGTTCAAGGTGTTCTATTTGATTTTGCATTCAGATCACATCCTTTATGCATTATCTTCTCCAATTCTGTTTTTATACATACAAAAAGGCTGGGACATAAAAATGTCTCAGCCTTTTAAAGTCGTTTCGTTGCGCTTCAGGCGGACGCTTTCCGGACGGAGGTCGCTAAGCCTCCTCGCCTGCGGCTGCGGGGTCTCAGCTTCCCTCTATTCGTCCCGGAGTCGCCGCCTTTCACTCCGCTGCACTAAGTTTAATTTAAATATTAAGAGGTTCGAAACTCACTTTACAACATTTTATCTCAACCTCTTTAAACTTAACGATTATCTATTTTCTCCGGATACATATCATGATTCATCAGTCTATGATAAGCCATTTCTTCATACTTCGTGCCAGGCTTACCGTAGTTTGTGTATGGATCAATTGAAATACCGCCGCGTGGCGTGAATTTGCCCCATACCTCAATATAACGTGGATCCATCAGTTCAATCAGATCGTTCATGATGATATTCATGCAGTCTTCATGAAAGTCTCCATGGTTTCTGAAGCTGAACAGATACAGTTTCAGAGACTTACTCTCAACCATTTTCTGATCAGGAATATAGCTGATATAAATCGTGGCAAAATCCGGCTGATTCGTTTTTGGGCAGAGTGATGTAAATTCCGGACAGTTGAATTTCACGAAATAATCTCTGTTTACATGCTTATTATCAAATGCTTCAAGTACGCCCGGGTCATAGTCAAATGAATACGGTACATTCTTTTCCCCAAGCAGATTAACGCCTTCAAGCTCTTTCTCATTACGTCCTGACATGTGGTTTCCCTCCAGATATTAAAAGTTCAGGTAACTGCCCGAACTTGATTTTTAATGCATGCAGAAAAAGCGCCCTCAAAGATGCTTTCACCTGTATGATTATTTTACTGATTGCTCAATTCAAAAGCAAGATCAGCGTTTTTTTACTGGTATACCAATTTTCAGAGTAGGAGACATTTTATAAGGATTGTAATCTGCATCATATACTTCTATATGATCCAGACCGTTCTGCTGTACCTGAAGTCCCTGCTCCACTGCCCACTTCATTAATTTTTCATAGCTCTTCCATGCATGCTGACCCTTATGCTCTGTGACAGCATAATCATGTGAAGGTACAATAATTCTGTACATATCAGAAGGAAATACTGTACTTCTGAATGCCTCTGTCCCGAAATAATACGTAAAGCCCCCCGGCCTATCCTGATAGGATAAACCGATGAAATCAGAGTTTTCCTGTGCAATGCCCATGCTTAAGAGCCTGTCACGTGCTTCTTCAATCACAGGAAAGATATCTCCATGTGCAGCTGCTTCATAAGTACCTGTCCATTTCATGCCAATAAAGTAAAAGCTGGATTTCCTTACGATTTCAAAGTCAGCCATCTCTGCTCTCCTTTCTTTCAAACGGAAGCGATTATTCTTATATTTTAGCAAATTCTGAATACTTTTGGTTAAGTCAACACATTATTTTTATTAAACAATCGTAAAATATGTTATTTTAAAGCTAGAAGGATCATCGTAGAATGGGGTGTTGAAATGAAAAAGAAAAGTTGGGTGATGCTGATACCCGGTGTGATTCTGGTCGGGGCAATCATCTTTTTTGTGTTTTCAGATGAGTTGCTGAACCGTTCATACGGAAGCGAAGCAAGTAACCCTGCTGATCTGGCGCCAAATGAAGAAGTTGCGATCTTTGCAGGCGGCTGTTTCTGGTGTATGGAACCTCCTTTTGAAAAGCTTGCAGGGGTAAGAGACGCTGTATCCGGCTATACGGGCGGAGATGAGGAAAACCCTGAATATAGAGAAGTGGCAAATGGTGAAACAGGTCACACTGAAGCAGTGCAGGTGATCTATGACCCTGAAGTAATCAGTTATGAAGACCTGCTGGATGTTTTCTGGCGTCAGATTGACCCGACAGATGCTGACGGACAGTTTGTTGACCGCGGAAAACAGTATCGTCCTGAAATTTTCGTACAGAATGAAGAAGAACGGGAAGCTGCCGAAACCTCTAAACAGGAGATCATAGATTCAGGCCGTTTTGACGGGGAGATTATTGTACCGGTAACTGATGCATCAACGTTTTATATTGCTGAAGAATACCACCAGGATTACTATCTGAAAAATGGTGACCGCTATTACTTCTACCGCACAAGTTCAGGAAGAGACCAGTTTTTGAACCAGTACTGGGATGAAGATGAACGGGAAGTAGATCTGCCAACAAAATCAGAGGTTGAAGAAGAAAGTCCTTACGCTGTGAACTATACTGATGAAGAACTGCGCGAGATGCTGACTGACATTCAATATGAAGTCACACAGGAAGACGGCACTGAAGAGGCCTTCAATAATGAGTATGACGGATTTTATGAAGACGGCATCTATGTGGATATTGTCTCCGGGGAACCGTTATTCAGCTCTAAGGATAAATACGACTCACGTACAGGCTGGCCATCATTTACAAAACCGCTTGTCCCTGAAAATATCGTAGAAGTTGAAGACCCGGGTATCTTTGGGATGCGGATTGAAGTCAGAAGTAAATACGCAGACTCACACCTTGGGCATGTATTTGAAGATGGTCCGGAACCGACCGGACTCCGTTACTGTATGAACTCAGCAGCTATGCGTTTTATCCCTGCTGAAGACCTTGAAGAAGAAGGATACGGAGAATTTTCATACCTGTTTGAATCATAATCAGAACCGCCACCTGGCTAAAAATTAGACAGATGGCGGTTCTTTTTTTAAAATAGAGGTAAGTTACGCTAAGGAGGATACATATGACACTATTATCAGAGATTCTTTCATTTAACGAGACATTTGTTGAAGAAAAGCAGTACGAGCCTTATGTAACAACGAAAATTCCTAATAAAAAGCTGGTCATCCTGACTTGCATGGATACAAGATTAGTAGAGCTTTTACCGAAATCCATGAACGTGAAAAACGGTGATGTAAAAATGGTGCGTAATGCCGGCGCTGTGATTACACATCCATTTGGAAGTATCATGAGAAGCCTTCTTGTAGCGATCTATGAATTACAGGCTGAAGAAGTGTTAGTGATTGGTCATTATGATTGCGGCATGAGTGCTGTCAACAGTTATGAAACAGTTGAAAAGATGAAGGCACGCGGGGTTTCCGGGGATGTGCTGGAAACATTATCTTATTCAGGTGTTGATATTCACGCGTGGCTGAAAGGCTTTGATGACGTGACAGAGAGCGTGAAGAACAGTGTGGAAATGGTACGTAACCACCCACTGATGGATAAAAATGTACCGGTGCACGGACTTGTTGTAGATCCGAGCAACGGTAAGCTTGATTTAGTGGAAGAAGGATACAATAAATCATGAAAAAAAGGTGTGCGGAAAATGATTCCGCACACCTTTTATTTTACTTCCTTCTGGACCGTCCACGTATGAAAAACGGTTGTAAAGCTGCCCTCTGCTGACGGACTGCAGGCGTATAACCCAAGCTTCACCGGTCCATTTGGCTCGTCATGCAGCCTCATAATCCGGAGCTGTTCAAACTCATCATCATGGGCTGACTTTGCCCAGACACGGTAGTCTCCTCCCGCTCTGGTTACTTTAAAAGTTAAAGTCACTTCATCTTCAGGCGTCGGAAAATTTCTGGATGACCAGTCAGAATATCCGTTATTTGTTGCCACTGAGCCCAAGTATGAATATTTTTCAGGTACATATTCAAGCGATACTTTCATCCAGCAGTCATCAGAAATCAGAATGATTAAGCCGGCCTGATCATAACGCTTTTTTGGATCCTTCATTGTGAGTGTAACTTCCGTTTCAAAAGCACCCAGCAGTTCTTTATAAAAGGCATGACCGTTCATCTGATCAAAGCCATAAAATGTTTTTCTCCAGAAATCAGTTTTTGGCTGCGTGGTGAGACTGAGCTCTTTATTATGAAGCGTCCATTCTTCCGGCTTATTCAGCCAGCAACAGTCTTTTGCCTGATCATCCAGTAATGAAAGCATGGTGAGGGCTCCTTTCGATATGGTTCTAACTTCATGTTTACCCATAAAGTCAGTTCCATAACACCTGCTCAGGAACTATTTTACAAGATCATGCTTAAATGCATAAATAACAGCCTGCGTGCGGTCCTGCACTTCAAGCTTACCGAGGATATTACTTACGTGTGTTTTAACAGTTTTCAGTGCTATGTAAAGCTCGTCTGCAATTTCCTGATTCGTTTTTCCCTCTGCAATCAGCATGAGAATCTCAAGCTCTCTTCCTGTCAGTTCTTCATGTGCAGGCTTTACATCCTTCGCTCTCATCCGCTGCATGACCTTTCCAGTCACTTCAGGTTCAAGTACCGTTTCACCATAATGCGTTTTTCTGATGGCATCTGCTATATCACTCGCCTTTGAAGTTTTTAAAAGGTAGCTGACTGCTCCTGCCTCTAATGCCGGATACACTTTATCATCATCAAGAAAGCTTGTGACAATCATAATTTTTGCTTCCGGCCACTGCTCAATAATTTTTGCGGTTGCTTCAATTCCGTCCATTTTTTTCATGACTAAATCCATCAGAATAATATCAGGTTTTAACTCGAGTGCAAGCTCAACTGCGGGCTCTCCATCATCACATTCCCCCACAACCTCAATATCTTTCTGTGAGGATAAATATGAGCCTACTCCGATTCTGACCATCTCATGATCATCTACAAATAACACCCGGATCATGTCAGCTCCTCCTTTCCTTCAAAAGGTACTTTGATCTCAAGTCTCGTGCCCTGCTCCGGCAGTGAAACAATTTTTAATGAGCCGCCTATTTCTGCGGCACGTTCTCTCATATTGTTCAAACCATATGAACCTGCCTTGTCTTCTGTAAGATCAAACCCTTTTCCGTCATCTGAGACTCTCAAAATGACAGAGCCGTCTCTTAAAATACATAACACATTCAGCATGGAGGCTTCAGCGTGCCTTAAAGTATTTGAAATAGATTCCTGCAGAATCCTGAATAAGTGATCTTCAATTCCCCGCGCAAGCTCCATCTGCTCTGCCTTCCAGGAAATATCTAAAGGAACCTTCTGTTTGAGTTCAATCAACAGTTCTTCTATTCCCTCTGACAGCGTTTTTCCTTTTAGGGCAGCCGGTCTTAAATGGAGCAGCAGCGCTCTCATCTCGACCTGGGACTGGTGAATCATCTTTTCTACCATTTTCAGCTGGCGGTTTTCTTCTTCCGTTTCATTAATCGCTGACATCAGCATGGAAGCGGCAAATAACTGCTGACTGACGGAGTCATGCAAATCACGTGCAAGCCGCTGTCTTTCGAGTGATACCATCTCCTGAATCTTCTGTTCCTGCTGTTCCACTTTTTCACTGGCAAGTCGCTGATTCATTTTGATCTGCTCATTCCACATACGCTGCAGGTCTGAGACTTTATCTGAAAGCCTTGAAAATTCAGCGGTCTGTGGCTGGGCTGTTTTGGAAAAGGCACGCCCCTGTCTCAGATCATCCACCTGCTGTTCAATGGAGAGTACCTGTTTTTTCATGCCGCTGCTTTGGATCGCGCCCCATAAAAATCCGATTAACAGCAGCTGGATCAGCAGAAAGAAGATAAATGGAACATCCAGAATAGAGACATTCCACAACTGTCCCCAGTCAGCCGGAGGGAAAAATACAAGATATAATCCAAGTGTCATCAACGCGCTGAAAAGACTGATACTGACAGCATGTAATACGATTTTAGCCGTCATACGCGTCTCACCTCAATATCCCCAACCCAAACTGATGAAAGGATCGTACATTTCTGCTGCGCCTGATCATAGCCTGCTGACTGATATACAACATTTTCATTCCACAGTCTAGCTGTATATGAATTCAAAATAGAAGCCTCTCCTGCAAGCGCTGAATGCTGAACGGAAATATCAAGCTCATATGGTACAAGGATTGTTATTTTACCTGCAATATTACGAAGTGAGATAAAAACCTCTTTATCCGGAAGCACAGTATTACTCAAATCGATCCTGACATCACCGATCCCATTTTGAAGGTGAATATTCTCCCATTCATAGGAATGCTCAGGTGTTTCATGGGAGCCGACCCATTTATTTAAAAAGAAAGGTTTCTTCGTTACAAACAGCTGTTCTTTCCCTGTCTCATCCTGTTCTGGCCGCATAACCGGTTCGAAGACCAGAGGATTTTTCTTCGTCTCCATATATTTCAGAACGAGATAGATAATCAGAACGACAAAAAGAATCCGAAGGGTCACCATGGACAGAATCGCTGTCAGCAGCATCAGTGCGCCAACACCAGCCAGGATTTTCCCGTACATGTGCTGCCAGCTTTGTCTTCCGAAATAAAGCAGACCGCCTGAGAGCACCAGGGAGAAAATCATTCCACTATTAAATACGACTATTTCAATTAACACGATGATTAATCCTGCTGTCAGCCAGTTTGATAAAGACATTTGCCTCAGTTTTTCCATCCGGTCCACCTCCCTGCTCTTCTATTCTATCGGTTGCAAGCTGATTCAGAAAGACTGAATTCGGGAGAAGGTAAAATACCCGCTCCCGAAAGCTTATTGCTTTAACTTTCTTAAAATTGGCTGATTATTTCTGCTTCAGGGGGACGCTTTCCGCGGACGAACGCTCAAGCCTCCTCGAGCAGAAGACCACTGCTCTGCGGGGTCTTTCACGATCGTTTTTCCGCAGGAGTCGCCCCCTTACGCTCCAATCATCAGCTGTGAAAAAATATTAACTGGTGTTAATAAAGTTATTGTTTCAGTTGTTCAATTTGCTCATCAATTGTCAGCTCTTCTTTTTTCCTGGCACTCTCTTTTAAATGCTTTTCAATCTGCTCGTAGCGGCGGTCCTCATCTGTGACCTCTTTAACGGGTGCTGACTGTTTCTCTCCTGATACAGCATTTTCTTTTGCCATATATTCAAGACGCTTCAGCTCAAGGTCCTTTAATTGAAATGTGTGTGTTTCAAGCTGGAGTTCAAGCCTTTCAAGCTGGGACGCAGCCTCTGAGATTGTTTTTTCAAGTCTTTCCGACCGCTCGCTGTAAAAGTTAAACTCACGAAGTGCAGCTGCTGCCAGCGACTCTTCCCCTGCTTCCTCTGCCAGCTGAACGTGCTCCTTACGTTTTTCAGCCATGGACTTTGCGTGAGCATATTCTTTTTCAAATTCCTTTTTTAAAAGCTCCTGGCGTTCTGTCAGCTGCTTTGCTTTTTTTACAGCCGCCTGACACTCTTTGATCTCACGCTGGATTTCATTAACAGGATTCGACTGTTCTCTATTCCACTTTGCTTCTAGGATATCCTGCTTAATTACTTCAGTAATTTTTGAAAGTACGTTTGTCATGTTGATCGTCTCCTTTTAGTTTGATTAAACCGATTTTTTCTTCAGTTCCTGCCACTGCTTTTCAAAGTAAGAAAAATCACTGACAGCTTCTTCGTTGTTCCACTTTTTCCAAACGATGTACAGCACATAGACTGCGATCACTCCGAGAATAGCTGGTACATTGAATACGGCTGTTAGACCGGCGATTGCTGCAACGATTGCTGATGTGATTTTCACCCATGTTTTGCTGCTTGAGAAATACCATTTCACACCGATGTAAGTAATCAGCAGGCTGACTGCAAGTCCTGCGATCGATCCCAGATTTGATAATGCGACGATGGCTGCCGTAATCCCGATGACTGTTAACCAGAATTTGTTCATGTTGTTGCCTCCTTTGTTATTTGTAACTTAAGTGTACTGGGATTCATTATCAGCCGATAGGAGCCTCGGCTTGATTTTAGCGTAGGACCTGAGGCGTAGAAGGTTGTAGGACAGTGGGAATTGGGGTGTCGGGATGGGAGCAAAATCGGGGGTTAGTACGGTCGGGAGTGTGGTGAAGGAATAAACATGGATTCTGATGGAAACAGGTCCTGCACTGAAGGAATTCGTATGTGTAGTGAAGGAATTAACACGACAAAAAGGGACGCTGAGGGAATTAATCGTATATTGAATGAATGCATTTCAATATTGATGCAATTGATTCGCATATTGAACGATAAAACTCCAAATTGAAGGAATTACACACTGGACACCTGGCGCCTGACAACAGACTCCCGCAACCATTCACAATAAAAACCGCCTCCATAAAAGAAGCGGTTCAACGATTGATTTTATTAATCAGCCTGCCGAGTACCCGGTCCCAAAAGGGCTTTCCCTTTCAGAAGTCCTCCTCGAGCATGCTGTATAGATAGTGGTCTTCCCAGACGCCGTTAATAAAAAGGTTTTTACGAAGCGTCCCTTCCCTGAACATCCCCACTTTTTCTAGCACCTTCTGAGAAGCTTCATTTTTAGGTGAAACCATCGCTTCGACCCGGTGAAGACCAAACTCACGGAATGCAAAGCGCAGTGCAGCTTCAACGGCTTCTGTTCCATAGCCCTGCTTTGTGTGATGTTCATCAAGAGAATAGCCGATATATGCTGACGCAAAAGGCAGTCTTCTGATTGAATAGATCGATACGCTGCCGATCAGCCGGTTTGTATCACTGTGATAGATTCCCCAGCTGTACTCTTTTCCAAGGCGCTGTGCCTGTCTTGCCTCAGCGAGTTTCTCAAGCTGTGCTTCGCGTGTGTAAAATGGTTCCGGATGCTTCGGTTCAAAAATCGTCCAAAACTGCTTATTGCGGATAAGCAGGTCTACAAATTCATCAATATCCTGTTCTGTAAGCGGACGAAAATAAAGCCGACTGCTTTTTAATAGCACCATATACGTTCTCCCCATTTCAAGATTCTATATTTAGTGTATACCCATGAAGAGAAAAGATCGACTATTGACACGCAAAATTTTTTGAAAATATTTTGATGCGGCACCGCCTATTATTAAAGATTATGATCACACAACAAAAAAGATCAGGGACGAAACCCTGATCTCACCTTACTTATTCAGAAGTCAACCGCACAAACTCCTCTGCATCCTGAATACAAAGCTCAATACCTTTCATCCAGAATGCTTCAGTTGTGATATCCTCACCAAGGTGCTTCATTGCGAGCTCCTCTGTCGTCATGACAGCCGTATCACGCAGCAGCGCCATATACTTTTCCTCATACGCAGTACCTTCTTCAAGCGCTCTTGCATACACGCTGAGTGAGAACAGGTACCCGAATGTATAAGGGAAGTTATAGAACGGGACGCCTGTAATATGGAAGTGCAGCTTTGATGCCCAGAAGTGTGGCTCATTATCAGTCACTGCACCGGCATACGCTTCATTCTGTGCTTCAGTTGTCAGCTCGTTCAGGCGCTTTGCTGTTACAAACCCTTCTTTACGCTCCTCATAAAAACGCTGTTCGAAAATAAATCTCGAGTGGATATTCATAAAGAATGCAATGCTTCTTGACACCTTGTCCTCTAAAAGCGCTGCCTGCTCATCTTTTGAATCCGCTTCTTTTACAGCTGCGTCAGAAACGATCATTTCAGCAAACGTGGAAGCTGTTTCCGCTACGTTCATTGCATAACGGCGATTTAACGGATCCATTGGACGCAGTGCATACGTATGGAACGCATGGCCAAGCTCGTGGGCGAGTGTCGCAACGTTAGACATTGAACCGCTGTATGTCATAAAAATTCTTGACTGTTCGCTCAGCGGGAATCCTGTACAGAATCCACCAGGACGCTTGCCTGCACGGTCTTCAGCTTCAATCCACCCGTCTTCAAATGCTTTCTCAGCAAATGCAGCCATCTCAGGTCCGAACTTTTTAAAGTGTTTTAAAATAAATGCTGCACCTTCATCATACGTAAGCTTCTTGACACTTTCTGAAATCGGAGCCCCGATATGCGCCCATGACATTTTCTCAAGTCCAAGCAGCTTTGCTTTATGATCAAGGAACTTCACGAATGCATCCTTACTCTTACTGATCGCACCCCACATTGCATCAAGCGTCTCAGGCTTCATACGGTTATACTCAAGCGGTTCCTTCATAAAGTCGTCCCAGCCGCGCTTTTTATACATCGCCAGGCGATAGCCGCCAAGGTGATTTAACGTTTGTGCAAAAAGGTTTTCGTTTTTCGACCATGCCTCTTCAAGCTTCTGGTGAACATCTTCTCTGACTTTCGGGTCCTCATGGGATCTCAGGTTATTTGCCTGACCAACAGATAGTGTTTTCACTTCACCGTCCACTTCGATTTCGATCGACATTTCAGATACAAGCGCATTATACATCTGTCCCCAGCCGTGATAGCCATCAACGCCAAGTGCGCTGATCAGGCCTTCCTCAGCCTCTGATAATTTATCCTTTGCGGCTTCACGCCACTCTGTCATAATAAATGTATACTCCTTCAACCCATCATCTTTAAGCAGTTCATCCCACACCTGATCCTCTGTTTTAGAAAGCTTCTGCTGAAATGCCTGGAACGCTGAACTGAAGTCAGCTCCCATTGATGTGATTTTCCCGCGAAGAGCACCTGCACCTGTATCGTTCATATCCTGTGCTTCCAAACAGCTTGCAAATGCGCTTGCCTGATAAACACCCATCATAATCCCTTTCGCTTCCTGAATATGCTGATACACAAGATAGCTGCTGTCAGAAGAAGTTGGCGTCTGGAACTGCTCAACCTTTTTAGCAAAAATCTCAATTTTTTCTCCATATGTATGTAAATGCTGCTTCAGTTCCTCTGATTCACTTCCACCCTTGAAAAACACATCTAAATCCCATGTTTCCGGATATGTCGCTGTAGACATCGTTATTCCCCCTGTTTTTAATATTCTGAACACTGCAAGTACTATCTTAACACAATACTTCGCCATTCGAAACACTTACTTTCTCCTCACTAACTCCTATCAAATTCATGATAAAATAACAGAATGCATGATTTTGTCGAGCGATTATTTATTACTCATATTGACTAATTCCAGACTATTTTATATGCACAGCGAAGATCGGAGCGTAAGGCGGCGACTCCACCGGGATATAACGGACAGGCGAGACCCCGCAAGGCGAAGCCTGAGGAGGCTCACCGCCGTTCCCGGGGAAAGCGTCCGCCTGAAGCGCAGATCGAACGCCAATCGCTATAACGCGAACAAACTGCAACACATGAAAGGATGATTCACCATGATGAACGAGGCACAGCAAGTCCTCCATACATACTTCGGATACGACTCTTTCAGACCCGGCCAGGACCGGATGATCGAATCCATACTTGACCATAAAAACGCACTTGGCATCATGCCGACCGGCGGAGGAAAATCCCTCTGCTACCAGATACCCGGCCTTGTCATGGAAGGTACTGCACTTGTCATTTCACCGCTGATCTCACTGATGAGAGACCAGGTGGATGCATTAAATGAAAACGGCATTTCTGCCACTTATATCAACAGTACATTATCAGTTGCTGAAACGATAGAACGCCTGCAAAACCTGCGTGAAGGCCGCTATAAATTCGTCTATGCAGCACCTGAGCGTTTTGATTCCGCCTCTTTTTTTAATGCAATTTCAGATATCGACCTTTCACTGATTGCTTTTGATGAAGCGCACTGTATTTCACAGTGGGGGCATGATTTTCGTCCAAGCTACCGGACAATCGTTGATACAATCAGACTCCTGCCAAACCTGCCAGTTTTAACAGCATTGACTGCAACAGCGACAGATAAAGTAATTCAGGATATTACAGACCTGCTTTCAATTAATCCGGACCATATTGTAAATACCGGTTTTGCGCGTGATAACCTGTCCTTTCATGTTGTAAAAGGTGCTGACAAGCATTCATTTTTAACCAGCTTCTTAAAAGAAAAGCAGGATGAAACAGGTATCATCTACACAGCTACCAGAAAAGAAGCGGATCAGCTGACCGGCTGGCTGAATCAGCAGAATGCGAGTGCTGTCTGTTATCATGCAGGGCTCTCTGAGGATGAACGGAATGAAGCACAGCGTCAGTTTATCTATGATGAGGCAAAGCTGATTGTTGCAACAAACGCATTTGGCATGGGGATTGATAAAAGTAACGTGAGGTTTGTCATTCATTATCAGCTGCCGATGAATATGGAATCATATTATCAGGAAGCCGGACGTGCCGGGCGTGATGGGGAGCCTGCAGATTGCTACCTGCTTTACAGCCCGCAGGATTCCATGCTTCAGAAATTTTTAATAGAGCAATCCATTGCCAATGAACGTAAACGCAATGAGGAATACGCAAAGCTTCAGCAAATGATTAATTATTGTCATAGTCACAGCTGCCTGCCCCGCTTTATTCTTGAATATTTTGAAGACCATCAGATGACTGCTGACTGCGGTCACTGCAGCAGCTGTCTCGACAGTCGGGAAAAAACAGACCGCACCAGAGAGGTTCAGATGATTCTCTCCACAGTAAAAAGAATGGGAGAGCGCTTTGGTACAGGGATGACTTCAAAAGTGTTAAAGGGCTCACGCAATAAAAAGCTGTTAGAAGGTGGCCTCAATCAGGTTACCACTTATGGACTGATGAGCCAGAAATCAGAGAAGCAGATCACTGAACTGATTCAGCTATTAATTGCTGAAGGCTATCTCGCGTTAGAAGGCGGACAATATCCGATACTCAGACTGACACAGGATGCTGTTCCTGTATTGAAAGGGGAGCAGGCCGTCTGGCTGAAATCCGGATTCCAGCTTCACCAGCAGCAGGCTGACTATGATGAGGCATTATTCGAAGAGCTCAGAAAAGTGCGCTCCATGCTTGCCAAAGAGCATGCCGTTCCGCCGTATGTTATTTTTTCAGATGCAACGCTGCGTGAAATGGCTCAGCACTACCCTGAATCGGAGGCTGAGATGCGCAGCATTAAAGGTGTCGGTGAAAGAAAGCTTCAGTCGTACGGGACACCATTCACAGAAGTCATTGCTGCCTATATTAAGCAGCATGGAAAAAATAAAAATATGGTGCCGGTCCATGATCAGACAGCTGCACCCAAACAGCCGGAAGTAACTGCAGACCCGGATCAGCCAAGTCACCTCTTCAGTTATGAGCTATATCAGGATGGAAAGTCTATCTCCGAGATTGCCAAACTCAGAGCGCTCACAACACAAACAATTGAGCGTCATCTGCAAAAAGCATATGAAGAAGGTCATCCGCTTGATTTTGAAAAGTGGTTTGATGAAGAAACGGAGCGACTGATTCTTTCAACCAGAGACGAGATGGAGGTTCCGGGACTAAAACCTCTAAAAGAAGCATTACCTGAAGAAGTAAGCTATCTCCAGATAAAAATGACACTTGTAAAAAACCAGCTGGTGTGAAGGATTTTTTTCTGTCTGAAGGGAATAGGATGACAGACAGGAGGTTTTTACATGAAACAGTTTTGGACTAATTTCTTTGCGCTTGCCGCCGTGATTACCGTTAATGCACTGGCAAATATCCTTCCGATTAACGGACAGACAACAGGCGAGATTTCAAACCGGCTGAATGTCTTATTCACACCGGCAGGCTATGTGTTTTCCATATGGGGGTTGATCTACATACTGCTTGGTCTATGGGTCTTAAAAGGCGCATTCAAATCTCAGAGAAAAAGAGAAGTATATAAGACGACTTCCTTCATGTTTCTGATCAGCTGCCTTTTGAATATTTCCTGGATTCTGCTTTGGCACTATGAATTCTTCCCTGTATCTGTCGCAGTCATTGTCGGCTTATTAATCTCAATCATTATTATTTATGCAAAAATCAAGCAGACAAAGCACAGCTTTTTTGATCTTCTTCCCTTCTCTGTCTATATGGGATGGGTCAGCGTAGCGACTGTCGCAAACACCGCTTATACAGTAAATGAAGCCGGATGGGACGGGCTCGGGATTTCATCACCTGTCTGGACGATCGCACTGCTGTGCATTGCAGCTGCACTCGCACTCGGTATCCGCTATAAGGAAAGCGACTGGATTTACCCGCTCGTATTCATCTGGGCGTTTATCGGCATTGGCGTGCAGAATGAAGGTGAAGAGTCTGCAGTCGTATTTACCGCTTATGTTTTAAGTGTCGTGATCTTTATCGGACTGTTCATCTTCCGCAAAAAGAAAAAATCCGGCTACAGCAGCAGGAAACTTTCTTTCAAATGACCGGGCAATTCTCTCTCTGATAGGTTAGAATAGGTAAAGAAGATTTTTTGAAGAGAGGTTTTATGTTGGACGGGCAGTTATTATTTGCAATGTTTCTGGTCACACTCCTGGTGGGACCCATATTAATGACGATTTCAATTGTATTTGGGCTAAGAAAAAAAGTGAAGTGGCTATGGATCATCAATGCCGCTTTTCTGATGATTACGTTTTTTATAACAGCTTACTACCTGCTGCAGATTGATGAGATTGCCGCGCAAAATCCTGCACCCGGCGGAACCGGCGTACTCGTGATGCTATTAATTTCATCATGGATATCAATTCCTACAGCCATTTCATTCTTTCTGCTTGCGGCTGCGATCTTCATGGAACAGCGCAAAAAATCAAAGTCACAATAAAAATAACAGCAGAGAATGCGTCAATCTATATTTATTATGTAAAAAATCATATTACAACCTTAGTGCAGCGAAGCGTAAGGCAGCGACTTCGGGACGAATAGAAAAAGCTGAGACCCCGCAGCCAAAGGCGAGGAGGGCTCAGCAAGCTCCGTCCGGAAAGCGTCCGCGCAGCAAAACAATTGTAAAAAAAGGATGAGACAATATTTATTTGTCCCATCCTTTTTCTTATGCCTTTTTCGATTCTGTTAAAATAATCGGCTCACCTTTTGTAATCACGATTGTATGCTCAATCTGTGCAACAAGGCTGCCATCCGGCGTTTTATACGTCCAGCCGTCATTCTGCTCTTCAACAAAGTCTGCACCTGAAGAAATAAACGGTTCAAATGCAAGCACTGTTCCCTCTTTTAACAGTTCATTATCCCATGGATCATGATAGTTCAGAATATGGTCCGGTGCTTCATGCAGTGACTTTCCCACGCCGTGACCAGTCAGGTTCGTAATAACCTGATAACCGTTTTGTCTTGCAACACGTGATACTGTCTTTCCAAGCTGGCTCTTTTTTGAACCGGCTTTCGCTTTTTTCAGTGCCAGTGTAAAAGCCTGTTCTGCAGTTGCACATAACTTTTCAAGTTCTGCGTCATGTCCAACCACAAACGAAATACCCGTATCAGCAAAATAACCGTCAAGAGAACCTGAAACATCAATGTTTAC
Source organism: Jeotgalibacillus haloalkalitolerans (assembly GCF_034427455.1). Taxonomy (NCBI): domain Bacteria; kingdom Bacillati; phylum Bacillota; class Bacilli; order Caryophanales; family Caryophanaceae; genus Jeotgalibacillus; species Jeotgalibacillus haloalkalitolerans. Next base: position 66,714 of record NZ_JAXQNN010000006.1, read on the forward strand.
AAGATCTCCCTCATTGATCACGCGGTCACCCGGGATTCCGTGTGCCACTTCATCATTTACACTGATGCAGGTGTAGCCAGGAAAATCGTATTCTCCTTTAGGGCCTGAAATGGCTCCATACTGTTCAAATTTCTGTTTTCCTATTTTATCAAGCTCAGCAGTTGTCACACCGGGCTTTGTTGCTGCACGCATTTCATCGCGGATCTCAGCAACGATTGCGCCGATTTTTTTCAACGCTTCTAATTCTTCGTTATTCTGTACGATCATACCGATTCTCTCCTTGCTGTATAATGGTTCACTATATCATATGTATGAAGGGAAATGCATGAATGATGCTGACTTTTGATAACCGTTTAATTTCCGCTCCAGCCGGAGGCTTTCCGGACGGCGGTCGCTACTCGTCCCGGAGTCCCCGTCTTCCGCTCCAATTAAACTTAGTTATTATTAATGTAAGTTAGTGAATTTCAAATATAAATATTTAGTTTTGATATTAATTATAACCTAAGTGTAGCGGAGCGTAAGGCGGCGACTCCGGCGGGATATGACGGACAGGTGAGACCCCGCAGGTGCGAAGCGTCCGAGGAGGCCCACCGCCGGCCCCGCGGAAAGCGCCCGCCTGAAGCGGAGTGAAACGATTAAGAGGATGCGACACTATGTCACATCCTCATTTGCATACATATAAGTTAAGCACTTGTCATCTGACGGTTGGTTGCAACTCTTGGGACTGAAATCAGCAGCGTTGCCATGACAATAGATGTCAGGATGAATGCAGGGCCCATGTAAGAGCCGTTATAGCCAAGTGAGAACAGCCATGCCGGTACGCCTTCGCTTCCCGATCCGAAAAAAATAACGCCGGCAAGGAAGTGGCACACGAATCTCATTAATGCCCCGATAAATACACCGATTGTAATGTACGTAGCTGCTTTCTTCATAGCGCCTTCTTCAAGTGAGCGTTTTACTGCTCCTGCAAACAGACCTGCAAATCCAATAACCGTAAATGCCAGCGGGTAATCAAGAATTCCCTGAACAGGATCAATGATATACGCTCCGAACATTGTCTGCAGCAGACCTACAAGAAATCCTGTCAGCAGGCCCCCTTTTAAGCCCCAGCGAAATGCCATCAGTACGATTGGGACCATCACAAAACTGATTGATCCGCCCTGTGGCCAGAGACTGAAGGAAAACTGGTCAAGGATAATTCCGATTGCAGAAAAGATCGCAACCTCCACTAGAAATAATAACTTTTTACGCTCCATTTTTTCTTCCTCCTATTGCGAAATTGATGCAGCTCGCACAGAGGGGAATTCAACGGGCCACTCCATATAAAAAAGGCCCCGGGGATAGAAACCCGGGACCCTGAAAAAGTCCGTTTCCATCCACATTCCTGCGTAAGCATTAACTTACAGGTTCGAAGGGTCTGAACAAATTGTTCACTCTCAGCCAATATGGCTCCCCTTGTGGAAATTGCATCTATTAATATTGTAACTTATATTCTGAATCATGTCATCTCCCCCACATTTTGTATGCTATACTATAACACGTCTTATTTACTCAGAAAGGAGGTCCCATTTCACATGCAGTGGTTAAAGAAAAGATTTATAGGCGGCAGGATACTGAAAACCGGTGTTGCGGTATTTTTAACTGCACTGATCTGTCAGTTGTTTAATTTACCTGTGGTTTTTGCAGTCATCACAGCAATTGTCACAATTGAACCGACAGCAGCCGACTCTATTAAAAAAGGCCTGATCCGTTTTCCTGCATCTGCAATCGGGGCCTCTATTGCGATGCTCGCCACTTTTCTGCTGGGCGATACAGCGATTACATATACAATTTCGGCCGTTTTGACGATCTGGATCTGTTATAAGCTGAAGCTTGATGCAGGTATGCTGGTTGCGACACTTACAGCAGTCGCAATGATTCCCGGCACAGAAGATCACTTTCTGCTTGAATTTATTAAGAGGCTCGGAACAACCGGAATCGGAATTTTAACGTCAACACTCGTGAACTTTTTACTGATGCCGCCTAAATATAAAGATCAGATTATTTCACTCATTTCAGGCGCACAATCAAAGCTCACTCAACTGCTCGCTGAAAGAATGAATGAACTGCTGGACCAGAAAAACTCACCAATGAATCTGGAATCCGCATCTAACCAGCTTCGCACCCAGCTTGACCGTGCAGATATGTTTTGCAGATTCCAGCTGCAGGAATGGCACTATCATTCATATAAACGTGAGGAAATGAATGAGATTCAGACACTGCAAAAAAAGATTTATCTGCTGAGGCAGCTGTCTTTTCATTTAGCAAACCTCATATCACTGCCATCAGATGATGCACCTGTGTGGTCAATTGAAGAAAAGCATGCCGTCCGTACACTTGTATCACAGCTCAACAACCGGATTATCAGAACGGGTGAACAGGAGCCGATGGACGCCGATGCTCTGGCGCTTCTGCGACATGAACTAAAAGGTGAGACGGATGAAGAAGAGCTGCCGGATAAAAGTTATATTTATTTTGAATTATTGACGATTCATGCACTGTTAAAGAAGCGCAGATCTTTTGTGAAGGTGCCAAGTGCGAAGCCGGAGGAGCTATAATATTAGTACATGCGAAAAGCCGGGGATTGCTCCCCGGCTTTTCATAGGTCTAAAGATACTTTTCTAAGAACATCCCCTGTTTTTCTACGAACCATGCATGGTTTTCTAAGAACATCCTCTTTTTTCTACGAACATACATTATTTATCCACGAACAGCAGTCATCTTTCTAAGAACCAACAACAACTACATCACATTAAAATACCTCGCATCAGGATGCGCAAACACAATCGCAGACACACTTGCCTCAGGTTCCATCATAAAGCCGTCTGTCAGCTGAACGCCGATCTCCTCAGGACGGATCAGCTTAAACAGTTTCTCCTGGTCCTCAAGCTCAGGACACGCCGGGTAGCCGAATGAGAAGCGCTGCCCCTGATATTTTGCACTGAAGCGTTCCTGCATTGTAAAGTCAACCGGATCCGGGAAGCCCCAGCGGTCTCTCATCTGCTGATGCAGCAGCTCTGCAAAGCCTTCAGCTGTTTCAAGTGCAAGTGCCTGAAGCGCATGACTTTCAAGAAACCTGCCTTCTTCTTTGTATTGCTGTGCTTTTTCGCGGATTCCCCTGCCGGCAGTGACAGTAAAGAATCCAACGTAGTCCATTACGCCGCTTTCTTTTGAACGGAGATAATCAGCGAGGCACAGATATGGTGCTCTTGGCTGACGCGGGAATGTAAAGCGTTCAATCTCCTGACCCGTTTCAGGGTGATAGATAATGACATCATCACCTTCACTTTGAGCAGGGAAGAACTGATAAACAGCAGCAGGTGTAATTAATCCTTCCCGCTTCACATCTTCAATGAGATGATCTACGGTTTCTTTCACCTTCAGTGTTTTTTCATCTTTTTCTTCAAGCAGCCTTGAGATTTTTCCTTTCACACCAAGGTGATGACCAAGGAGCATCTGCATATTGATATAGGCTTCAACGTGAGCGACTGAATAAGAGCTGATCACGTGGCGCTTTGTATCATTTGGTACAAATACCGTTGCTTCTGCTACAGACGGTTTTTTAAGCACACCTACTGCTGCTTCCCTTGTTGGTCTCGGCTCCTGTGCCTGAAGCTTTTCCTGTTTGGCGAGAATTTCTTCGCTGAGCTTTGCACGCTCAAGCTCATCCTGCAGCTGGTTGGCAAGGCTGAGTCCGTTCATGGCGTCTTTTGCATATAAGACGAGTCCATCATAATTGTTTGAGATCTTCGAATCTACAAATTTACGTGACAGGGCTGCACCCCCAACCAGGATTGGTACTTCAAGTCCTTTTTCACGCATATCCCCGGCAGTAATGACCATTTGCTGCGCTGATTTAACCAGCAGACCTGATAAACCGACAATATCCGGTTTTTCACGTTCAATCGCCTCAATTAACTCAGGCGGCGTTACTTTGATCCCGAGGTCCACTACCTCATATCCGTTATTACTTAAAATAATTTCAACGAGGTTTTTACCGATATCGTGCACGTCTCCTTTAACGGTTGCAAGGATCACTTTCCCTTTGGAAGAAGACTCATCAGTTGCTTCCATATGCGGTTCAAGGAAGGCAACGGCTGCTTTCATCACTTCAGCACTCTGGAGCACTTCGGCAACGATCAGCTGATTATCATTGAACAGTCTGCCTACTTCTTTCATACCCGTCATTAAAGGCCCGTTAATGATCGACAACGGCTCATCAAACTCTTTTAGTGCCTGTTCCAGGTCGGGAAGCAGTCCTTCTTTCGTTCCTTCAACGACATAATAGGCTAGCCTTTCATCCAGCGTCATATCCGGAAGATCAGAAATGGTTTCTTTCTTTTTCCCACGGTAAAATGCCGTGAAGTCAGCGAGTGTTTCGTCAGTGGTTTCAAATAAAAGCTTTTCAGCCATTTTGACTTCTTCAGGATCAATGGAGGCAAAGCGTTCAAGCTTTTCTGTGTTAACAATCGCATAATCCAGACCAGCGAGTGTACAGTGATACAGGTATACAGCGTTTAACACTTCACGTCCAACCGGCGGGAGACCGAATGAAACATTACTGACGCCCAGCACAGTCTGCGTCTCCGGAAAGGCTTCTTTAATTAACCGGATCCCTTCAACTGTGGCGTTGGCGGAACCGATATACTGCTCATCACCTGTTCCGACCGGGAAGACAAGCGGATCAAAAATAATATCTGTCGGATCCACACCGTAATCTTCTGTTAAAATTTTGTAGGAGCGTTCAGCAATTTCAAGCTTTCTTTCAGCTGTCACACCCATTCCTTTTTCATCAATCGTGCCGACAACCAGTGCGGCACCGTATTGTTTGGCAAGCGGTACAACTGCATCAAAACGTTCCAGTCCGTCTTCAAGGTTGATTGAATTGATAATTGACTTACCCTGTGAATAGCGCAGCGCCTTTTCAATGACCTTTTCGTCAGTTGAATCAATGACAAGCGGCACTTTAACTTTTTTAACGACTTCCTGCATAAAGACTTCCATGTCCGCTTCTTCTTCACGATCGGGGTCCGCAAGACAGATATCAATGACATGCGCACCCTTTTTCACCTGGGCGCGTGCAATTTCAGAAGCCTCTTCAATTTTACCTTCTGCGATCAGGCGCTTGAATTTTCTTGAGCCGATGACGTTTGTACGCTCACCGATCATCAGCGGGCGCATCGACGGATCATCATAGATCAGCGGCTCAATACCGGATACCGTGTGCTCTTTTTTAGGCTTATGTCTACGCGGCTCATAATGCTTCATGGCTTCAGCGATCGCTTTGATATGTGCAGGCGTTGTCCCGCAGCAGCCGCCAACAATGTTCAGCCAGCCTTTTTCAGCAAATCCGCTCAGCTTTTTCGCAAGGGTCTCAGGTGTTTCATGATAGACACCTTCTTCATCAGGCAGTCCGGCATTCGGATAACAGCTGACATAAGACTGATTGATTTCTGAAAGTGAACGGATATGATCCTGCATAAACTCAGGTCCTGTTGCGCAGTTCAGCCCCACGGATACAGGGTTCATATGCTCAACGCTGATATAAAAAGAGTCTATTGTCTGACCCGCAAGCGTTGTTCCCATCGGCTCAATTGTCCCTGAGATCATCAGCGGCAGTTCTTTACCTGTTTTCTTGAATGCATCCTGAATACCGAGGAAGGCACTTTTAACGTTCAGTAAATCCTGACTCGTCTCAATTAATAACAGATCCGCACCGCCATCGATCAGCCCTTTTGCCTGTTCAGCATAAGACGCTTTCAACTGTTCAAAAGTGGCGCCTCCTGTTACGCTTAACGTTTTTGTTGTAGGACCCATAGAGCCTGCAACAAATCGCGGGCGCTCTTCAGTAGACCATTTCGCAGCGGATTTTTTCGCAATTTCAGCGCCAAGACGAGACAGTTTATACGCATCAGAAGCGATATCATACTCTTCCAGCACCACGCTCATACTGCCAAATGTATTAGTTTCCACGATATCTGCACCTGCTTCAAAGTAGGCGTCATGGATTTTTTCTAATAAATCCGGACGTGTACGGTTCAGGTTTTCGTTACACCCTTCAAGGTCTTCCCCACCGAAATCTTCTGCTGTCAGGTTCGCATCCTGTAGCATCGTGCCCATCGCACCGTCCATAATCAGGATTCTTTTCTCAAGCTGTTCATTGAATAATGTGCGCACGTTGGTTTCCTCCTCGCTTTGCCGCCTGCTCATTGGCATAGCGTGTTAGTTCTGCTGTCATTTCATAGCGCATAAATGGTGTAATCAGGTAGATGCCATTAAACAGATCAAGCGCTGTATCAATTAGAGACTTTGTAATCGCAAGCCCTTCCTGATATGACTTTTCACGATCTCCTGACACTGCAGCCATGCGGTCTCTTACCTGCTCAGTCAATTTGATACCCGGTACTTCATTATGCAGAAAATCTGCATTTTTACTGCTTGTCAGCGGCATCAGACCAATATATACAGGTTTGCCAAGATCTTTTACTGCTTCAGCTGTCTGAATCAGCTTTTCCTCTGAAAATACAGGCTGACTCATAAAGTAATCAGCGCCGGCTGAGATTTTTTTCTCAAGACGCTGTACCGCTCTTTCCACACTTCTGACATTCGGGTTAAAAGCGGCGCCAATGGTAAAGGATGCTTTTTCTCCGAGGTCTTTCCCTGACATGGACATCCCGTTATTCAGCTGTTGAATCATTTCGATCAGTTCAAACGATGATACGTCGTAAACTGAAGCCGCACCAGGGAAATCCCCAACCTTTGTCGGATCACCTGTGACAGCAAGTATATCGTGAAGTCCAAGTGTATGAAGTCCCATCAGGTGACTTTGGAGGCCGATCAGGTTACGGTCTCTGCACGTTAAATGAACGAGCGGACGCACACCCTGCTGCTTAATCAAATAACCGAGTGATTCATTGGAAACGCGCGGGCTTGCCAGGGAATTATCAGCAAGTGTAACGGCATCCGCTCCTGCTGCGCCTAGTGCTTTCGCGCCTTCAATAAAGGTATCTGTATACAGCTTTTTAGGAGGGTCCAGTTCAACAATGACTGACTTGCGGTCTCTGACAATGTCTGTGAGCGGCTCAGGCAGATCCTTCTGTCTTGAGCGCACCACGATTTTTTCAGCTTTCTCTACTCTTTTTTCAGTAATTGGTTCAAGACCTTTCAAAGCCCGACTGAATGCTCTGATATGATCAGGTGTCGTTCCGCAGCACCCACCAAGCAGTCTCACGCCCTGTTCTCTGAATGCAGGCGCCACCTCTCCAAAATAATCGGCATTGTTGCTGTACTGAAGAGAACCTTCTGAGTAAGATGGAAGACTGGCATTTGGATAACAGGACAGATACGCCTTTTCCGGCAGCGGCACCTGCTCAAGTGACTTAATCATATGGAATGGTCCCTGCCTGCAATTCAGCCCGACTACATCCGCTCCAAGCTGTTCAAGCTCAAGCAGTGCTTCAGCGACCGGCTTACCATTTTGCATGACATCCGGCTCCTGAACCGAAATATGCGCGATAATTGGCAGATCCGTTTCTTTTCTGGCAATTTCAATGACTGCTGCCAGTTCCTCAAAATCGTAATACGTTTCAAACAGTAAACCGTCTACTCCCTCTAACAGTAAACAGTAAAGCTGTTCCCGGAATGTCCGCTTAATTTCATTCAGATCAATGGACTGTGGACGGAAGCTTCTGATCCCGCCGATTGTACCGAGAATAAACGTATCTTCTTTTGCCGCAGCCTTCGCGTTTTTAACAGCTGCAGTATTAATTTCTTTTACTTTTTCCTCGAGACCGTATCGCTCAAGCTTATGATAATTTGCTCCATAAGTATTTGTCTGAATGACATCTGCTCCTGCATCTATATAAGCCTGATGAATCTGCTGTATATGTGTTGCATGTGAAAGATTTAATTCTTCAAAGCACTGGTCAGAACCATATGAATACAGGAGGGTTCCCATTGCGCCATCACCAATCAGTATCCGTTTTTTCATTTCTTCAAGTAAATTCATTTCGTCACCCTTCCTGCTTAATAACGTGTATATACAAAAAAGCCCTCTTTCATCATAGATAAGAAGGCTTTAGACAACTAAGCTTCTTATCTTCCCTGCCTATTTGCAGGATGGATTTAGCACCTTTTCACTGATGTGAAGGTTGCTGAGGTTTCAACGGGCCTTGTCCCTACGCCTCTCTTGATAAGAATCCACGCTATTCAATTAATTATGACAACTTTACAAGAAAGAGGGCTGTTGTGTCAATAGGAGCGGTGATTAAAGTGTATTTAAATGTGATCTGGTTCATTCTCTTAAAAAAAGAGCCCGGGACCAGGCCTCAGACTCTTGAATCGTTTCGCTGCGCTTCAGGCGGACGCTTTCCGGACGGAGGTTGCTGAGCCTCCTCAGCCTGCGGCTTCCGGGGTCTCAGCTTCCCTCTATTCGTCCCGGAGTCGCCGCCTTCCGCTCCGCTACACTAATATTTCATTAAAAATTCTATATTTTTACTCTACATATTTAAAAACAACTTAATCTAAAGATGTAATTCCCGGCAGTCTCCATTCAACTTCTTCTTCACCGATTGTGCCTAAGAGTTTGAATGCAGTTGTTGATGCTGATTCGTATTGCAGTGAGCCTTCAGCTGTTTCTCCTGCTGCGATTGTCCATTCTGATGGATCGCCGTATGCCGTTTTCTCTTCGTCTGAAAGATCTGTCAGTGTAAAGTCTTCTGATGATAATGATACTTCTTCTTCACCGTTATTGGTCACTGTCATGTTAATTTCAAACATACGGTTTGTGTCATCGATCTGTTCTGCTACGCCTGTGTCAGTAACTGTTAGCGTGATGTCACCCGCTGTCACTTCGTCCCCAACGAGATACAGTTCAGGTTCAGCGCTTTCTTCGCTTTCAGACTCCTCTGCTGAAGTATCCTCTGTCTCTTCTGCCGCTTCTTCTGTTGCTGTTTCTTCTTCTGTTTCTGCTGACTCTGATGATTCGTCTGAGCAGGCTGCCAGCATAAGTGCAGCTGCCATTGCAGATACTAACCAAAATTTCTTCATATGGAAAACCCTCCTGAATATGTATGTCTGGGTTCAGTATGATTCGTAAATCGAAACAAATCAACTAATTACCTTTAAAAGGAAATAAGTTTAAATCTTCTCTATCTTCGCAATATTTTGTTAGAATTCATTTAAAGGAGAGATGTATAATGTGCGGAAGATTTTCGCTGGTAGAAGCGATGTATAATCTGCAGCAATATTATCAATTCGAAATGCGAGATGATTTTCTTTATACACCTAACGAAAACCTTGCACCGAGTCAGCAGGCTGCAGCTGTCGTTCAGTTAAATGGCACCCGTTATCCAGCTTCATTCAGGTGGGGGCTGATTCCGCCATTTGCAAAAGATGAAAAGATTGGTTACAAAACGTTTAATGCGCGGTCTGAAACAGTAGCAGAAAAGCCAAGCTTCAGGAAAGCCTTTGGGTCAAAGCGCTGTCTTATACCGGCAAGCTCGTTTTATGAATGGAAAAAGTCAGGGAAAGAAAAACAGCCTTTTGAGATTAAGAGGCTTGACGGAGAACCGATCACATTTGCAGGCTTATGGGAGTCATGGCGGAATGGGGACGAGATCATCAGAAGCTGTACAATCTTAACAACTGAACCAAATGATCTGATGGCTGATATTCATAACAGAATGCCCGTTATACTTGAGAAAGACAGGTTCAATCAGTGGCTGAATCCGGAAGAAAATAAAGACTCTCTTAAACAGCTCCTGAAGCCATGTGCAAACGGGCTGCTGAAGGCTGAAGCAATTTCAGACGACAGATTTAAAAGGTCCGGCACCTCTTAGTTAAGAGATGACGGACCTTTTTGTTATACACCCTGTTTTTCAAAACGGTGAAGCTTTCTATTCTCACCAATGACAATCAGAACATCGTCTTTTTCAATCCGGTCATCCCCGCTAGGTGATACAAGCATATCGTGCCTTCTGTAAATTCCGACAATGTTACAGCCAAATCGGTTTCTGACATTCAGTGCAGCGATTGTTTTGCCGATAATTTTTGGCGTTGCCTTAATTTCGACCATTGAATGCTCTTCAGACAGTTCAACATAATCAATAAAATGCTTTGAAGCCAGACGGTGGGCAATTCGTCGTGCCATATCTTTTTCGGGACGGATGACACGTGTTGCACCTATCTTTTCAAGAACCTTCTGATGATACAGACTGGAGGCTTTTACCCAGATTTCCTTGACTCCAAGATCAGTGAGAATAATCGTTGTTAAAATACTTGCTTCAATATTTTCCCCAAATGATACAACAACCAGATCAAAGTTTCTGATTCCGGCCTGAATCAGAAGCTGTTCATCCTGTGCATCTCCCTGGATGACATGTGTAGCAATATCAAAGTATTTATCCACTAACTCTGCATTGCGGTCCATCGCAAACACTTCTGCACCGATTTCGTGGAATTCTTCAACAAGATGTCCACCAAAGCTGCCCAGTCCGAGTACTGCAAATTGTTTGTTCATGTCAATCCTTCTTTCTCATTCACTTACTTTTAATAAACAATACGTGAGAGCTTATCCTCCAGGTTATTTATAAAAGTAAGCTTTTGCATCGTTTTGATCTGATGAAGAAATGGAGCGTGCTCCGGCTTCACTCCGGTTATTGTACACTCAGTTCCGAACAGTGAAAAGCCTTTAATCATTTTTATTAATTCATCAACACCTGCGTTGTCCATCTGACCGACTGATTGCAGGTCTATAATCACTTCATCGATGTGATTCGCATAAATATTATTTAAAATCCGCTGCTGATTATTTTGGATCAGAGTAACGTTTAAATCCCCGAAGATTGGGATCAGCACAATCGCACCAGTTAAATGTATGGCAGCAGTACTTAATTCATTAATACGTACAAATGACTTTTCAAGTTCATTCTTTTTTAAAATCAGTTCCATATCACTTTCTTCAAGACGGCGCTGATGTTCTTTCACTTTATTCATCAGCTGAACAATCATATGATCTTCCTGCTGGAGGATCATAACCGCCTGGTGTTCATCCCACTCGATTTGGACGGTAAACAGTGAAATGGTTCCTTCTACAGTGACTAAATTCAACTCTAACTTTTCTACATGCTTATCCTGTATAAATCTGACGGCTTTTTCCCGGCTTTCATGATCAACCCAATCGAGAAATGAAGCGGATCTGCCAAGCAGTTTCAGTGCTTTGCCCGAAGCTTCTACTATATTTAATGAATGATCAATGATCACCACAGGCATCGGCATGGCATTAAGGTGGATCAACTTTTATTTTCCTCCTTTAGTGCGATCTGTCAGCCAGGCAGATAGCTCGCTTCCTTCCTGAATGATCGTTACCTTCGTGTCATCAGCTTTATCGAGCAGCTGATCAGGAAGTGATAGGAATCTTCCGCCGATCAGCAGTTCAATGTTTTCAAAGCGTTCCATCAGTCTCTGTATATATGAAGGGACTTTTTCTCCCTGCTTCAGCATACTTGCCGACATCCCTATCACATCCGGCTCCCAGTTCACTGCCATTGTTAATACAAACTCAACAGGCAGATTAGCACCCATAAGGCGGACTTCATAGCCATTTTCCTCAAAGATCTGTGCAATCATACGGATGCCAAGGTCATGCTCCTCCTGTTCAACACAGAAAAATAAAGCTCTTCCCTGATCCTGTACTTTATTTTTAATTCTTGGCAGTAAAACTTCATGCTTATAACGCGCCAGTGTAAAATCACACGTAGTCGTTGCAAGGTGTTCATCTGCAACTGAGATTTCATTCTCCTGCCACTTCTTTCCGATCTCAACCATTGCAGGTGTCAACAGTTGATAAAATATATCTTCAGTGGAAGTTCCATTTTCCACTTCATTCATGACATACTCCCATGCCTTTTCCTGATCTCCATCAAGCAGAACATGTGTGAAATCCGTTACGGTTTCCATGATATGATCACTCCTTAATTTTTCGAGTGTCTAACTTATATACAGATTTTCGTTGTTCTGCTACAGAAAGTCAACTATTCCACTTTCAGGGTTCAGACAGACTGCCACTCACCGCGGTACATCGTCACCTCTTCAAGCTCTACACCCAATTCCTTTGTATATCGCTTAATTTTTTTCACTTCCCCCGGGGTCACAAAGGATAGAACCGTTCCCTTTGCTCCTGCCCGGCCTGTTCTGCCTGAACGGTGGATATACTGATCAAGTGATTCGGCAGCATCCATATGAATCACATAAGTGACTTCCTCAATATCAAGCCCTCTTGTTGCAAGGTCTGTCGCTAACAGAAGCGGCAGCTCGCCCTTACGGAATTTACGCATTGAGGCTGCTCTTTCTTCTTTCGTCAAGTCACTATGCAGCACAGCGATTTCAAGGTTTTTGTAGTTCAGTTTTTCTGCAGCCGTCATAACATCAAGTACTTCCTGCATGAATGCCAATGACTTTTCCTGTTTCATGGAATCCATCCGGACCATTCTTCTGATCATATCGATTTTTTCACGGTGCTCGCAGACCATATACTGATGACGGACATCTCCCTGCAGTACTTCTTCACGCCCTACTTTAATGACCTCAGGGGACTTCATGATTCCTTTACCGTCTTCAATTACTTCCTCAGGTAAAGTGGCGGAAAACATCGCCATCTGTCTCTGATCAGCAAGCGTGCTTTTAATGATCTGTCCAATTGACTCTCTATGTTCCGGCAAAAGAAGCTGATCTGCTTCATCCAGGATTACGGTTCTGATCTCATGTGTTTTCAGTTTCTTTTGTTTAATCAGCTCAAGAATTCTGCCTGGTGTACCGACGATCACATGCGGCTGTTTTTTCAACTTTTCAAGCTGTCTTTTCGGGTTCGCTCCACCAATAATGGATGCAGATTTCATTCCGGCATCTTTCCCCCACTGCTGCAGCACATCGAGTATCTGCATTGACAGCTCCTTAGATGGGGCAAGGATCAATGCCTGTGGAAGCTTTTGATCAGCCTTAAGGTTTTCAATCAGGGGCAACACATAAGAAAGTGTTTTCCCTGTTCCTGTTGGCGATTCCGCAATTACATCTATTCCTTCTATCATCAGCGGGATGACTTTCTCCTGTACCGCTGTCATTTTTTCAAACCCTGTATCATTCCACTTAGTTAGTGTTTTTTCAAGCATCTTTTCCACTCTCCGTTCATCTCATTGCTTATTATTGTACCATTTTCATTTAAATTACGCAGGAATCAAAAAAGAGACAGGATTTGATGATCCTTGTCTCTGAGTGATCTTATTCAATTCATCATTTGAACAGGCATGTATTAGCCAAGCAGCTGCTCTTTCAGCTGACTGCTTTGCAGGTCTGCATAAAAGCCGTTTTGCTTCAGCAGTTCATCGTGATTTCCTTTTTCAATCAGCTGACCGTTATTAAGCACGAGGATCTGATCAGCGCTTTGAATTGTGTTCAGTCTGTGGGCAATGACAAAGCTTGTTCTGCCTTTCATCAGGACTTCGAGCGCTTCCTGAATTTTAATTTCTGTCACTGTATCAATACTGGATGTGGCTTCATCAAGTATAAGCAGGTCAGGATCTGCCAGCATGGCTCTTGCAATGGCAAGGAGCTGACGCTGTCCCTGACTGATTCCTTCTCCGTCTGCTTTCAGCACAGTACCATAGCCATCAGGCATCTTCCTGATAAAGCTGTCTGCGTTCGCCATGGCTGCAGCTTTTTCAACTTCCTCATCCGTTGCAGTTAATTTTCCGTAACGGATATTTTCACGGATGGTTCCCTGAAACAAAATGGAATCCTGAAGAACAAAAGCCATATGACTTCTCAGACTTGAACGCCTGATCTTCGTCAGGTCAATCCCATCTATCAGCACTTGCCCGCCAGTCGGATTATAAAAACGCGAAAGCAGATTAATAATCGTCGATTTCCCCGCTCCGGTCGGTCCGACAAGCGCAACTGTTTCGCCTGGTGAAACCTTGAGCGAGATACCTTTTAGAATCGGTTCATCTTCTTCATATGAAAAAGAAACATGATCAAATGACACATGCCCCTCAAGCTTTTCAAGATCCCGGGCATGCTTTTCGTCTTTTCTTTCTTCACTTTCATTCATAATATCAAATACACGCTCAGCTCCAGCAACAGCAGATAAAAGCGTATTGAACTGATTGGCCAGATCGTTCAGCGGTCTTGTGAACTGTCTTGAATATTCCACGAAGATCACGATGACACCTATCGTAATATAACCATTCAGCGCAAGGACACCACCGATCAGGGCAATCACTGCAAAGCTCAGGTTATTTAAAAAGTTCATCAGCTTCGGAATAAAGCCTGAGAATGTCTGAGCCCAGAAACCGGCAAGTCTCAGCTTTTCATTTTTCTCTTCAAACTGATGGATCACACGGTCTTCCTGAGAAAAGGTTTTAATGATTCGTTGTCCTGACAGCGTTTCCTGAATATAGCCATTTAATTCGCCAAGATTGCGCTGCTGCTCTTTGAACAATCTTCCTGTTCTTTTCGTGATCCACTTTAACCCGAATACCATGGCAGGGATGACAAGCACTGTAATCAGCGTAAGCAGCGGGCTTAAGTAAAGCATGACTCCCACTGTTCCAACCAGTGTTAATACACTCGAGACAATCTGGATCACTGAGCTGTTCAGCGTCGAGCTGACATTTTCCATATCGTTTGTCACACGGCTCATTAATTCACCATGCTGTCTTTTATCAAAGAATGGAATCGGCAGCTTCTGGAGGTGATTAAACAGCTGCGTTCTCATTGTAAAAACGGTCTGCTGTGCGATTCTGACCATCCACATCGCCTGAAACCACATAGATAGAGAGTAGACCACATACACCGCACCGAGCAGCCAGATCAGCTGAATCAATCCGTTCGCATCACCGGAAACGATATAATCATCAATCGCCATCCCGACCAGAAAAGGTCCAAGGAGTGCCATCGCTGAACTCACCAGCACCATGAACAGAACAAGATAAAGCTTTACTTTATTCATTGAAAGGTAATGCCAGATCTTTTTCACAGTACCCGTGAAATCATCTGCTTTACGCTTTTTGGATCCGGCCGCTGCTTCATCGATTTCTTCAAGAGATCTCCTCTTATATTGAAATGGCCGTCTGATATCATTCAGCATATGGCAATGCCTCCTTCCCTGCCTGAGATTCAACAATTTTTCTGTATAGTCCGGATGTTTTTACAAGCTCATCATGATGACCCGATTCGAGCAGCTTTCCATCTTCAATCAGCAGAATTCTGTCTGAAGCCATCGTTGTACTGATTTTCTGAGTGATCATTATAGTTGTACACTTCAGGTCTTCCAAAGCCTTCAGAAGCCTGGCCTCGGTCTTCATATCCAATGCACTTGTACTGTCATCCAGCAGTAAGATAACCGGTTTTTTCACCAGTGCTCTGGCAATGGACAGCCGCTGCTTTTGCCCACCTGACAGGTTGACACCTTTTTGACCCAGGATTGTGTCGTATTGTTTAGGCAGACTCATAATGGTATCGTGGATCTGTGCCTGCCTGGCTGCTTCCTGTACTTCTTCAAACGTGGCATGTTCATTGCCCCACTTAATATTCTCCTGAATTGTCCCGGTAAACAGCATTGCTTCCTGCGGGACAAACCCAATCTGATTTCTCAGGTTCTTTAACGTCATATCACTGATCGGCTGTCCATCGATTCTTACCGTTCCTTCATTCACATCATAAAGGCGCGGTATCAGCTGAAAAATTGTTGATTTCCCTGACCCTGTACCACCCAGCACAGAAACTCTCTCACCTGCTTTTATAGTAAATGAAAGATCATCCAGTACTTTCATTGAAGTCTCGGGGTATGTAAAGCTGACATGCTCAAACGAGACCTCACCTTTTTTGATCGTGAAATTTTTACTGGACGCCTGATCATACAGGTCAATATCTGTATTCAGCACATCACCGATTCTGGCGCTTGAGGCCTTGGCCCGTGAGAAGACCATAATGATCATTGTGACAATGGACAATGCACCGGTCATTCTGGTTGCATAATTCACAATCGCCACCACTTCCCCTACACTCGCTCCTCCAGTGTTAACTTCAACAGAACCATACCAGAGAATCACAAGGATGCTGATATTCATCAGTAACAGAATGACAGGCATCGTCACTTCGATCAGACGCAGAGCTGATACAGTCTTGTCCATTAACTGTTCGCTGGATTGACGGAATCTTTTCATCTCATGCTTTCCTCTTAAGAAAGCTTTAATCAGACGGATTCCGATCAGATTTTCCTGCATCACATTATTTACGTGATCAAGACGTTCCTGTACGGACTTAAATAAATTTCCCGCTTTACTCATAATAACGACTAAAAACAAGATCAGAACAGGCACTGAAATCACAAGAACGAGTGCAAGCATCGGGTTGACCAGCAGTGCCATAATGACACTCCCAATCACTAAAAGTGGTGCACGCATCATAATCCGGAGACTCATGAAAACAGTGTTTTGAAGCATTGTGACATCATTCGTCAGTCTTGTAATCAGTGATGATGTCGGAAAAACACTGAAATTAGAAAAGGAGAAATCCTGTACTTTTTTGTACAATGCCTCCCTGATATCAAACCCAAAGCTCTGGCTGACATGTGATGAATAAAAAGAGTTAGTAACCCCTGCTGCAAATGCGGCAATTGAACAGCCGATCAGCACTGCCCCCCACATTATGACAGCAGATAAATCATTTTGAAGGATCCCCTGATCAATAATATAAGAAATAATTAAAGGCTGAACGAGTTCAACCGCAAGCTCAGTCAGCATTAAAAAAAGTGCAATAATAATCGCAATTTTATAAGGTGTTAAAAACGAAGTGATTTTTGTCATGCGCATTCTTCCTTCCAGAACATTTGAGACTCGAAATACCTACTCGTACTGTACCATAATTTTGTGACTTTTCAGAGAGATTTGGTCATCTGGTATGTAATTGGTTCTACGTGGTCAACTATTGAAGGCTGAAACATGGATCCAGTCAGAGAGACATTGTAAAAAGACATACAAAAGAGTCAGGCTCAGGAGCCTGACTCTTTTGCTTCACCGTTGTCCATTTCTGCTGCTTCCACTGTTTCCACCTTCTCTTCCTGAATCCATTTCTTCTGATAAAAACGGATTTTCACAAGGTCACGCGTTTTCTTTTTCGTCAGCACATACAGCGTGTCACCTTCCTTCAGTCTGGTGACTCCGGTTGGCGTGAGAATTTTTTCTTTTCTGATCACAGCTGTAATCAGTGTGTATTTCGGAAGTGTAATATCAGCCAGCTTCATTCCTGCAACAGCTGAATCTTTGGGAATCGTTAATTCAACCATTTCCGATTCAGTTTTACCTAATGCGATCAACTCAAGACTGTATGGACTCTGCGGCTTCTCATCTCCCGCAAGCCCCAGTTTATTACCAAGCCAGGATAGCGTTCCACCCTGAATCAGCGCTGAGGTTAAAACAACGAAGAAGACCGTATTGAAGATCAGCATCGCATTCTCCACACCTGCAACAATCGGATAAGTGGCTAATACGATCGGGACCGCACCCTTTAATCCTGCCCAGGAAATAAAGAGCTTTTCTTTCCCGTTATACCTCATCCCAAGCATACTTAAAAAAACACCGACCGGCCGTGCAATCAGCATCAGTATAAGCGATAACAGCATTCCCTGCCAGATCACTTCAAGTAACTGGTTCGGGAAGACGAGCAGACCAAGCATAATAAACATGACAATCTGCATCATCCAGGCAAACCCTTCATTAAATCGCAGGATTGAATGGCGGTAAGGAATTTCATAATTTCCAACCACAACGGCCATGACATAAACAGCCAATAACCCGCTTCCGTTAATAAACGTTGTACCTGCATATGTAAAGATCGCAAACGACAATGCCAGTACCGGATATAATCCCGATGCATCCAGATTGATCTTTGTGATCGCAAGCACTGTTAACCTGCCGAGAACCAAACCTGCAACCAGACCGAGTGACATCTGAATCAGAAAGCCTGAAATCAGTGACCAGATTCCTGTATCAGGCATTTGAATCAGTTCAATAAACATGACTGTTAAAAATACCGCCATCGGATCATTTGTACCTGATTCAGCCTCAAGCGTAGAAGTCAGTTTCGCTTTAATATTTTTTGTGCCGAGAACAGAAAATACAGCTGCTGCATCTGTTGAACCTACAATAGCACCTAATAATAAGCCTTCGAGCCATGACAGGTTCAGAATCCAAACTGCCGCGACACCTACAATCCCGGATGTAATTAGAACACCAGCTGTAGCAAGGGATGTTGATGCTCCAATAACAGGCCTGATGCTTTGCCAGCTGGTTTGTGTACCACCTTCAAAGAGAATAATAATGAGTGCTAATATCCCGACCAGCTGAACAAATTCCGTATTTTCAAAATAGATAAATTCACTGAGAAGCATACCGGCAAGTAAGAAAAGAACAAGAGAGGGCATTCCTAAACGCGAAGAAAACTTTGTAGCGGCTACCCCGATGATCAGCATGGCAGCCATAAAAAAAATCAAACCGTCTACCGTAAAATCCACGTACTCACTCCTTTAAATCGTGCAATAATTAAATTATATCAAAAAACAATTTCAAATACGTTTGTGAAGCATTAAACATTAAGAAAAGGAAGGCGACCGGTCAGCTCTGACAGGTATAAGACGCGCATCGGAAAATGGGTGGTTTCCCCGTTTACCGGTGCGTGGCTTATAACCCGAAGAGCTGGCGCCTGAAGCTGGACACTCAGAAAAGCGGAAGGCGCCCGGTCAGCTCTGACAGGTATAAGACGCGCATCGGAAAACGGGTGGTTTCCCCGTTTACCGGTGCGTGGCTTATAACCCGAAGAGCTGGCGCCTGAAGCTGGACAAAAAAACACCCGGACAGTTTTGAAATAAACCAATCCAGGTGTTCCAGCTAATTAGCTTAAAGCTTTTACAAGTGCATTTCCGTATGCCGGCAGATCAGGTGGTCTTCTGCTGGAAATAATATGACCATCTGTTACAACTGCTTCATCATGCCAGATGGCACCTGCATTCGTCATATCATCTTTAATGCCTGGTGTACTTGTAACATTAACTCCTTTAAGAATATCAGCTGAAATCAGCACCCATCCGGCATGACAGATCTGACCAATCAGTTTCTGATGCTGATTCATGTGCTGAACCATTTCAATCACTTCTTTATAGCGTCTTAACTTATCCGGTGACCATCCGCCAGGAACTAAAATCCCATCATACTCTTGTACGTTAATCTCGTGAAAAGCATAATCACTGACTGCGGGAACGCCGTACTTTCCTTTATATTCATGCCCGTTCTTCTCACCAACGATATGAACGACCACACCTTCTTCTCTCAGCCGCATAACCGGATACCAAAGTTCAAGATCCTCAAAATCATCACTTACCAGTGCAATTACTTTTTTCGCATGTAAATTCATTCATTTACCTCCTCAATTAAAAGTGGATGGCGCTTGCACAGCTGCGACAAGCATAAGACGCTGAACGAAAAAGGGCGACCTTCCCTTTATCGTTCAGTAGCTTATGACTCGAGCAGCTAGCGCCAGGAGCTAGATATTAATTCCTTTCGTACATACCATTACCGCTTTGATGTATACTGAAACAATAACACATGAAAGGTGGATGTATATATGAACATAACAGCTTTTACAGTTGAAAAGATAAATGACACATTCGGTATACTGACAGGAGACCGCTTTGAATTTATGCTTGAGCTTGCGAAAGATGAAGAAGATGAACTGTTTCAGGATGGCGACGTCAGCATCAAAGCGCTATATAAAGTGGAAGATGGCGAAGAGCAGCTGATGAAATACGACCTGATTAAAAGCAGTGACGGACAGGTTTTAAGCTTTGAGCTTGAAGATGAAGAAATTGAAGCAGTTAAATCTTTCTGCAGTGAGCACTGGCAGGAAGCACAGGAAGATTAAGAAGAATATTGATCATAATGGCAGAGATCCCATTCGGGGTTTCTGCTTTTTATATGGAGGATGGTTATTATGCTTAGGCTGTGGATTAGGTCGGGGCATGGTCGTCGATTGACGGTTCGCTGCACTCAGTTGGCGGGTCACTGACGTCGATTGGCGGGGAATTGCACTCAGTTAGCCAGGCACTGACGTCAATCGGCAGTTCACTGCACTCAGTTGGCAGGACAGGGACTTCAATCGGTGGATCACTGCACTCAATTGGCAGGACATGGACGTCAATCGAAGTTTAATTTCACCCAATTACCCTGCCATGACATTCAACAGTTGCCACACAGTCTGCATCATCCGTTTCCCTCTTTTCCCGCCATACAAAACAGTCCAGTCCCCCATAAAAATTTATTGTTTCAATTTCAAGAATCGTCAAAATCTTTTCTTGACTCGAAATACATATTCCCATAAGATTATGATGAAATGATCAATACTTTATACCCATATAACTGGAGGAAGGATGACATGATGAAGGGGTCCGTAGGTCAAAAGCTGGTATCTGCCTTCCTGATTGTTGCACTGATTTTTGCAGCTTCAGGCGCTTATTCATATATTAATATGCGTGCGATGAGCCAGACATTTGAAGATGTCACTGAGTCACTTTTTGAAGCCCGCGCTGAAATACTTGAACTGGAAAGCACTGTACATGAACAAAATAGTACATATAGAGGTTATTTATTATCCTCGCAAACAATTTATCTCGACAGCTTTTATGAACTAAATGATGAAACAGCTGCAATTAGCGAACGAATCGGTACACTGATTGATGACGAGTCTTCACTGCAATTACTGGCATCAATCACGAACAAGAACACTGAGATGCTGACAATTGGAGAGGATCTCCTTCCTCTATTTGAAGCAAACCCTGATATTGCCAGAGTCAGAGCAACAGGAACAATGACGCCGCTTGCCAATCAGCTGACAGGTGAAGCAAATGAGATGATCGACATTATTAATGAAGATATTTCATCTACACTGGAAGAATCCAATGCTTCTATTGCACAGTCACGGACGCTTTCAACCATTATGATGGTTGTTGCATTTATAATTTCCATTTTACTGGGCGTGATTTTAACGTCACGCATCACTAAGCCACTGAAGTCGATGACTGCCATGGCTGAGCGGGTCGCTGATGGCAACTTAACGGATCAGCCGTTGCCAATGAAAGGGAAAGATGAGATCGCCAAGCTTCAGCATTCTTTTATTGCAATGCAGGATAATCTGAAAGGTTTGATTCAGCAAATCTCACTTAATTCAGCTCAGGTAGCCGCTTCATCTGAAGAGCTGTCAGCAAATGCTGAGCAGACTTCAAGAGCAACAGAACAGACGGCGGGTTCAATTGAAGAGATCTCCAGAGGATCTGAGAACCAGGTGTCTGCCGCTGACAGAAGTGTAGAATCCTTGCGCAATGTAACAGTTGGCATTCAGACAATTGCTGAAAGTGCCACTGTGATTGAAAACTATTCTAATGAATCGCTCTCTCATGCAAATGAAGGTGGAACACTGGTTGAAAACACAGTTCAAAATATGGAGGCAATCAGCCACCGGGTTGGTGAATCCGATCAGGCAATTCAAAATTTGTCTTCACGCACGGATGAAATCGGTTCTATTTTAGAAGTGATCAGAGGCATCGCAGATCAGACAAACCTGCTGGCACTCAACGCAGCGATTGAAGCTGCGCGCGCCGGTGAGCACGGCAAAGGGTTTGCTGTTGTGGCGGATGAAGTCAGAAAGCTTGCTGAGCAGTCTGCAGGCTCCACTCATAAAATCAATGACCTGATTTCAGAAATGCAAAAGGATTCTTCAAGATCTGTTGAAACGATGAATGTTGTAAAAGCAGAGGTTGAACGTGGAATTAACGCCGCGCAAGAAACGCGTGAAAAGTTCCAGCTGATTGTCGGGTCTGTTGAACAAATGACAACACAGATTGAACAGATGAATGAAACGGCACAGTCGATCGCTGCAAAGTCAGATGAAGTCACTGAAACTGTCGGCAGCATGACTGGTATTGCCAAAGATACAAACGATCACTCAGCAAGCGTTAGTGCAGCTGCCCAGCAGACACTGGCATCTATGGAAGAAGTAACGTCCTCTGCTGCAGCCTTAACTGGAATGGCAGAAGAACTGCAGGAACTGATTGCAAGGTTTGAGCTTCCGGCTGAAGTAACCTTTAAAGACAACAAATTGTATGAAGAACCCGGCTTTGAAGATGAACACACAGAAGAAACAGATGAATACATGTATATGGATGAACCTGGGTATGAAAGTGAAGACAGGTTTGTCGATGAAAAAGCAGACGAACCATTGCAGGAGCAGTCAAAAATATCATAAATCAACAATTAAGAGGCCGGAGTGTACAACTCCGGCCTTTGACGTGAAATTTGATCTATTTTTATTTTGCCGTGTATACAGTTGGTCAGGCATTTCCCATCAAACTGACCACTCATTCCTTCAAATAAAAATTATTTTCCTTCAAAATAAAATCAATTACTTCAATCCTGAATTTAATTCCTTAATCTCTATTTCCTTAGCGTTATTTCATTCATTTCATGTTTTGATTCCTTAAGCTATCCTATTAATTTCTTCACACACAACCATGTTTCCTTCACCTTCCTGGCACGGGCTAGTGAAGAAAGCATGCATCAGTATCATTCATAAATCCGAATCACTTCATCTGATTCAATCCACCCCGGATAAAAGGCAAACTCAAGAGTCAGCGGATTTTGATAACGGCTGTGTTCAAATCTGAAATCCATCATTGATTTTCCATCATATGAACGGTAGCCGGCTGACGGGATATCAACAGTTTTGCCTTCAGCATCTGTCGCCTGACTGAAAAGGCTGTATCCAAAGTCAGCCCTGTTTATCTCAAGCTCGATCCCCAGGCGGTCAATGGATGTAAACGTGATGCCTGAATCATCCGGTGCTGAAATTACTTTCCCGGTGTCCGTATCAATGGTTACAGCTTCATGCTCCCGTTCAACTGCCTGCACTCTTCCGATCATCATTGAAAGCTCTTCAGGCATATCAAAATAGCTGCTTTCAAAATAAACAGTTCTTGCCTCAGCATCACCGGTGGAGGTCAGTCCGTTCGCTGACTGCTTCCACTCTTCCCCGTTCTCATCTGTCATCTTCATCGCTTCAAAAGCCAGGATTTTTTTCTCATTGGAAGGGTCGGGGATCAGTTCGACACTGGCTCTGATCGGCGAAATGTTTACTTCTTTAATCATGAGTTTCTGACCTTCGATACTGATGGTTTTGTTCAGCTGATACGTTTCAGTTTCAGCTTTTTCAGCAGATAACGTGATCGGTATTTTGATTTCACCCTCAAACACATGCTGATTCTGTCTGTCACCGAAAACCACTGTCAGCTCTCTTCCCGGAGAATAGCCATCTTCGAAGAAAAAGTTAGCTGATCCTGTAAGCACCGTACTTTCAGGGTCTGCATCCAAGTCTGTTCCTGTTGAATAAGACGCATCTACACTTTCATCATTTTTGTCAAGCAAGTCACTCACTGCAAAAAACGGATCTCTTACCGGTTCCGGAATTTCGACAGTATAGAATATGACAAGCCCCTGCTCATCCTGTATGACAGAATCAATCGTGATGATCACGCCATCCCTGGAACGGCTGACGCCGATTGCTTCTATATAATCATTTTCAACCGCTGATTGAAGTCCTCTGTCATCACGGATTAATTCCACAATCCGGTCCATCCCCGGAATGGATGCAATATGTCCTGCCATGACAGAAGATACTCTGACAGTCATGACAAATGAGAGGATCAGGATGGCTGCTGCAGTCAGTGGAATGAACCATTTTTTATATGCACGCTTATTCTTCTGGCGGGCTCTGTTTACCCCTTTTAAAATCGCATCATCCAGACGTTCATCCGGAACTGTCTGCTGTTCAATCTTTTTCTGATAATCTTTTAGATTATTCTCCTCATTTTGATACACGGGTATGCTCCCCCTTCTCAAACCAGCGTTTCAAACGTGATAGTGACTTGTAGAGCTTTGTTTTCACTGTACCTTCAGGCATATTCAGCGCATGTGCGACCTGTGTAATTGTCATATCCTGAAAGTATTTCATATGGACCAGCTCCCTTTCTTCCGGCTCCAGACTGTCGAGTGCTTCTGCGGTTTCTATAAAAGAGGCGTTATCATCAGAGGCTATTCCATTCTCTTCAGTCAGATGAGGTACCATTCTTTTTTTCTTTTTCAGCTCAGTCTGGCAGACATTGATCATAATTCTGATCATCCAGGTTTTAGCATAGACTGGCTGCTTCAGCGTCTGAATTGATTTATAAGCTCTGTAAGTCGTCTCCTGAACTGCTTCAATTGCGTCCTGTTCATTTTTTAAATAAGCGTATGCCGTTCTGTATAAGTCCGTTTTATATGCTTTCATCAGCATGACAAATGCATCTTCATCTCCGCTGACGGCATCAGATGCGATTTTCTCAAGATCCATCTGTCTCCCCCTTTTAATCTCTATCTATATATTAGAACAACTTCCGTTTAAAAAAGTTTTATTTATTTGACTGAAACCTTTTATCTTTTCTCACGTATAAGGTATTGTAGCAGGAAAGACATAGAAAAAAGGATGATGAACAGATGAGCTTTTTTAAGCGGCTGTTTGGCGGAAAAACAGATTCGCGTCCGGAAGTGAAGGACAGAACAGTGCATAACCTGAAAATCGGTGACATTGTCACTTACGACCTTCAGGATTATGAAGTAGTCGGGAAGCTATCTTATAATGACCACGGCTTTAAATGGTCAGCCTATCAGCTTCAGGGCGTGCAGGAAGTCATTTGGCTGGGTGTTGAAATGGATGATGAGCTTGAGCTTGGTATTTACAAAAAATCAACGCTCAAACTGCAGGAGCCACTGCCAAAGGAAATTGAGTATGAAGGTACAATGTATTACCTGGATGAGACCGGCTCAGCCATTGTAAAGGGTGAGGGTAGAAGTCAAAATGTAGACGGTGTAAAATGTAAATACGCTGAATACTATGATGAAGATGATGAAAAAGCATTGTCAGTTGAGATCTGGGGCGGTGATGTTGAAGCCAGCACAGGTTACAGTATTGAAGAATATGAGCTAAAAATTATAGCAGGATCACATTAAAAAACTGGAGGAATGACAAATGTTTCAATTTTTCAAACGTGTAAAAACAGTAGTAGGTTCAGAATTAAATTCAATGCTGGATAAGGCGGAAGATCCGGTAAAAATGCTTGATCAGTTCATGCGTGAAATGGAAGCCGATATCCGCGAGGTGGAAACAGCAGTTGCAAAACAGATCGCAAGCGAAAAAATGCTTCAGAAGAAAGTTGAAGATGCAGAAAGCATGATGAAAAAGCGTGAAGAGCAGGCAATGAAAGCGATCGAATCCGGTAATGAAGACCTTGCCCGCCGCGCGCTGGAAGATAAAAAGAATCACGCAGACCAGGCTTCTTCTCTTCAGGATTCATATGCAAGAGCAAAAGAAGATGTTGCAGGTCTCAGAACGAAGCTGGATGAGATGAAGAAAGAATATAACGAAATGAAGATGAAAAAAGATTCATTGAAAGCCCGTGCAGAATCAGCAAAAACACGCACAAAAATGAACCGTACCCTTTCAGGCATCAACAATGACGCTTCACGCGGCGGCTTTGAAAGAATGGAAGAAAAAGTAATGCAGTTTGAAGCTGAAGCTGAAACAAGTGAAGACCTTCGCCAGTCAAACCGCAGCCTTGATGATGAGTTCGATGCGCTTGATAACAGTGTAGATGACGAGCTTGCTGCACTGAAGAAAAAAATGGGTAAAGAATAATAAGGTTTGGGCCGGCGTGACATATTTTGTGTCACCATGGCCCTTCTTTTGCTGTTAGATGTGAATGTTTGTATCCAGAAACCCATCAATAGCGGCCTGAACTAATCGAATCACTATTTCTTTTCAAGACAGACCTGACTTACAAAGTAAATCCACAGAGAAAGGACGGTGAGCATATGAAACGGTCAATCATGTCACTTATGATTATTACGGTCATGCTATTTGTTACTGCATGCGGAGAAAGTGAAGGCTCTATCTTTAAAGACGGCATTGAAGATTATATCAGCACTACATATACCTTATACGATACAGTCGAAAGTGCGGAGAACAGTGACCGCTACGCAAGAATTTATCAGGCTGAAAATAAAGAACTCTCTGCAGTATCAGAAGAACTTCAAAGCCATGAAAATCCTGATGAAATGAGTGATATCAATAACGGGAAACAGATTTTTATCTTTGATAATGTATTCGTTACCCTTACTGAATCAGAAGATGATCCGGACAATACGATGATTGAAGTTGCTGAACAGGAATTTGCACGTAACAATTACGGACCAAGCTTCTTTGAGGGCTATCTGCTTGCAAGCCTGATCTCAAACATTTTCGGGAACAACTGGTACGATTCACGCAGCAGACAATGTAACCTGAACCCTGAACGCTGTTATGGCGGCTATAATGCAGCAGGCTCTTACGTTGGAAAGAGCACCACACCAACCATTCGTGGTTCGAGTAACCGTGGCGGTGGCGTCGGTTTTGGAAAATAAAGCTTATTTTGAGAGGAGAAAATGAAATGGAACCATTCTTATTAACGATTATGTATTTTGCAATTGCAATTGTCGTCATCCTGATTGGGGTTGCAGTATTTGAACTCATTACGACGAAATATAAAGACTGGGATGAAATTCTTGCCGGAAATAAAGCGGTAGCATTATCAATCAGCGGAAAAATTATCGGGATCAGCATCATTCTGGCTTTTGCGATCTACCACAGCTTTGCTGTCTGGGAAACACTTGTCTGGGGAGGACTTGGCGTTGTCCTTCAGATGATCGGCTACCTGCTTTTTGAAGCTTTCACACGTAAATTTTCTGTTGAAGAGCAGCTTCATAAAGGAAACCTGGCAGTCGGGATCATCAGCTTTGGTGTATCAGTTGGACTTGCGTTTGTAATTGGCGCTTCAATTACATAATTAAAAGGTTAGGAGCTTCACCATGAAGACGATGAATGAACTGGGTATTAAACAAAGTAAAACAATCTACTGGGCTTCAGGAATCGTTTCAATATGCGGCATCATATTTGAAGTATTATTCGGAGCTGCAGGCTCTTACATTTTGGGAGATGGTGTGAAGCAGTATACGCTCACCATCTCGCTTTTTTTGACCGGAATGGGTATTGGGGCCTCAATCAGTGAACGTGTCACACGTAACCTGATCCCCTCTTTTATCTGGATCGAATATGCAATCGGAATCATCGGCGGACTTTCCACTTTTCTTTTCTTCGGCGTGACCGCTTTTCTTCCTGATGGAACAGATGCAATTTTTCTTTATTCCATTACGCTGATTGTCGGCGGGCTGACCGGACTTGAGCTGCCGATCTTAATCAGAAAAGCAAATGATATCGGCGTAACGCTCAGGAAAAGTACTGCCCGTGTCCTGTTTTCTGACTATGCAGGCGGACTGATTGGCGGATTACTTTTTGTATTCTTCCTCCGTCCGGAATTCGGTCTGGTTAAATCAGCATTCTTTGTCGGTTTAATTAATGTGGGCGTCGCATTGTGGGTGCTGTTTTATTTCAGAAAAGAAATTAAACGCTTCAGACTTCACCTTGCAGCCGGTATCGGATTTTTCCTGGTGCTGTTTTCAGGTATTTTCTGGGGAGAGGAAATGGCTTTTTCTTTTGAACAGAAGCTGTACCGTGACCCGATTATCTACCATGAACAGACAGAGTATCAGCAGATCATTCTCACAAAAGAGCGCGGCGATGTGAGGCTGTTCTTAGATGGTCAGCTGCAGATGAGTTCGACTGATGAATACCGCTATCATGAAACACTCGTTCACCCTGCTGTTGAAGCGGCTGAATCACCTGATAATGTTTTAGTACTCGGGGGTGGTGATGGCCTGGTGCTGCGTGAGCTTTGGAAATACGATGAAGTAAATTCAGTGGATCTTGTTGATCTGGACCCTGCTGTTGTTGAGCTTGCTGAGACAAATTATGACCTGCTTCAGCTGAATGAAGGTGCTTTCAGTGATCCGCGTGTTACAGTACATCATGAAGACGCATTTTCATTTATGGAACAGTCTGATGAATTTTATGATGTGATTATTGTAGATCTTCCTGATCCGAACAATGAATCATTGAATAAGCTCTATACCCTGCAGTTCTATCAGCTGCTGCGCAATTCCCTAGAACCGGGTGGCGCGATGATGATCCAGGCAACGAGTCCGACTTTTGCGACTGAAGTATACTGGACAATTGATCACACTGTAAAAGAAACCGGACTGCATGTTGAAAATTTGCATGTAGATGTACCGAGCTTTGGTGACTGGGGCTTTATCTTTGCAGAACGTGAAGATTCAGGGGCTTTAGATGAGATGTCCATTAATGTGGAGACAAGGTTTTTAAACGAAGAAACCCTGCAGAGCTTAAGAACGTTTGGAAAAGATATTGATCGTGACATTACGGATGATAAAGGAAATACGTTTGAATACAAACCGAATACGTTAATTGATCCGATTCTGCTTGAGATGTATGATAAAGCATGGATTAATTATTAACAAAAGGCTGAGACATAAAAAATGTCTCAGCCTTTTAAAGTCGTTTCGCTGCGCTTCAGGCGGACGCTTTCCGGACGGAGGTTGCTGAGCCTCCTCGCCTTCGGCTGCGGGGTCTCAGCTTCCCTCTATTCGTCCCGGAGTCGCCGCCTTACGCTCCGCTGCACTAAGTTTAATTCTTATAATAAGAGATGTTAGAATCTAATTTTTCTTTTGCCCCAACCTCTTAAAATAACTATTCCATCAGGAAGTTTGCTCCTGCAAGATCAGTTTGACCTTTTAACGTTGCGTAAGCATAGACGTTATAATATTTTCCTGCCTCAAGCTTCTCACCGTTTACCTTACCATCCCAGGCAAACGTCTGGAAACCTGATTCTACATCTTCAACAATGGCAATGTCACCAACATAAACCCCTGGTGTACCAGCTTCATTTGATGTATATACAAACAGATCAACTGTCTCTGCACCACCAGGGAAGTATCCTTCAATCGTGAATACATCTCCATCCTGGTAAACACCCATGCTTGTTACGCGAGGGTAATCCGGCTCACCAACAAATAGAATCGTTGGAACGTCTACTGTCTGTGATCCGTTTGATACTGTAATGCTTCCCTCATAATAACCAGCCTCAAGCTTTGAAGCATCAACCTGAACGTTCAGATTAATCTTTTTAGAGCTGTTTGCATTTACTTTCGTATTGCCACTTGCGCTGACTTTGATTGCATCATTGTTCTTACCGAAGTCCACATCAAATGAATAGTCTACTTTCTGATCAGAAAGATTCTTCACTTCAAAGTGGTTCTTTTCAACCTGCTTACCATTCGATTTAACAAACTTGCCAAATGAATGACTGCCATTTCCTACAAGGATATCAGTTGCAATCGCATCAGCAACACGGATGCTTCCTGCTCCCTGTGAGTTATGTGCATATGGCTCTCCAGTAGTTGGATCAATAACCTCAGCAGCTGTATTCATCAGCGCTGCTTTTACATCGTCCACTGACCAGTCAGGGTTTGCCTGAAGAACAAGTGCTGCTGCACCTGCTACGTGAGGTGATGCCATACTTGTACCCTGTAGTGCTGCATAACCGTAAGGCTGATCCGGGTTATGTGTTGGAATTGTGCTGACGATATTTACACCAGGCGCTGAAACGTCAGGCTTGATCATCCATGTATCAACGACTGGTCCACGAGATGAGAATCCTGCCATTGACTCCCCTACTTCACGGTCAAATGCTGTGTTGAATGATACTGTGTTGTTACCTGCTTCAAGCTCAGCAAGTAATTTCAGACCATCTTCATTGTTCATTTTAATTGTTGGAAGAGAAATGCCCGGGATATCCGGCTGCTCTCCTGGAATGTTGTTAAAAATAATTGCGCCAACTGCACCTGCAGCTTTTGCATTATCTGACTTATCAACGAAAGGATAGCTTCCACGCTGAATCAGCGCAATTTTACCTTCAAGATTTTTCCCTTCGAAATCTGCCGGACCACCAAGTCCAACATATACGAATTCAAGCTCCTGACCATCCAGTCCAAGAATCGCTTCATCAGACGGGAAGCCCATTACTTTAGCTGAAGGGAACTCTGCATCTCCTGCAGTGTCAACTGAAGCAGTGAATACATTGTAAGGAAGCTGTGTAGCTCCTACTGAGATCGCTTCACGTGAAGTACCAGGTGAGCCGACAGTCCAGTTATTTGGACCACTGTTACCATTTGAAGTAACAGCTACAACGCCCTCTTCCATTGCCCAGTCAAGCGCGATAGAAGTTGCCCAGTCAGGTGCATTTAATGAGTTACCCAGCGAAAGGTTCATAATATCTGCACCGTCCTGAACGGCTCTTTCAATACCGGCAACAACGTTTTCAGTTGAACCGCTTCCGCCAGGTCCAAGTACACGGTATGCAAGAAGTGTCGCATCCGGTGCAACACCTTTAATGCCGCCATTAGCAGCAACAGTTCCTGCTACGTGAGAACCGTGAAGTGTCGATTCACCACGAGGGTCTCCAGCAGGTGTTTCCTGTGGATCTTCATCATTGTCTACAAAGTCATAACCTTTGTACTCACCAAAAGCATGTGCAAGATCCGGGTGCGTGTAATCTACACCAGTATCAATAACAGCAACCGTAACGCCTTCACCTGTAAAACCTTCAGCCCATGCATCGTCAGAGCCGATAAACGGGGCACTGTCGAACATTTCAGCCTTCAGATTATCCTGTGAAACCGGCGTTGCTTCATCAACTACCGATGCAGTGTATGTAACGTTTGGATAGACTGCTTTTACACCTTCTACAGCGAGTAAAGCAGGCACATCCTTTTCAGAAAGCTCTAATGAGAATCCAGAGAATACTGTATCGTACTCCTTATGAACCTCTGCACCTGAAATTTTCTCAAGCACGTCAGACTTAACTTCTCCACGCTTATTTTTCAGATTACCTTTTGATTGTGAAACGCCTTTTGACTTTGCCTCAGCAATTGAAGGCTCGTCCAGTTCAACAATAACTGTTGTTTCTTTACCGGACTGGAAATTAAAATCTCCTTTTAGCTGAGCAAGACTTTCCGCGTCTTTAGGTGCAGAGTTTGCTCCAGCCCCCATGCCGAACGCAGACAGGACCAATAGCAGTGCTGATGTCGAAATGAGTGATTTTGCCGATCTCTTTTTCATCCTTTTTCCCCTTTCAAATTTATAAATGTAAAACTTTTATCATCCACTCCTTCCATATATTAAAAATAGTGAACATATACAATATTCAGACATTTAGGGTTATTTTCCTAGAGTGTATTTTCTTATTTTTCCAATAAATTTTATGTGATATATTACGCATGCCTTTTCTCTTATATAGGGCAATTGACACAATATACCTACCTGCCGTATAGATAAATAGTTCGTTTCCCTAGATAAGTTCTATGATTCTTTTAGTGTTTCGCCTTTTTTAATAGAAGCCCTGTCCAAACTCTATTAAATTCATATTCTATTATCAGGAGGTGAAAAGAATGACTTGCAAAAACCACTATAAACAGCCACTTGGTTCAATCGGCAAATGTGACTGCGACTGCCCTAAGCGTCCGCGTCCAGACAAACATGTCCTCATGCTGTTTGAAAACTGCGCACCATTTGCCGGAAACAAATACACACCATGCAACACGATCTACGACACTCAGCCGGACTCTCTTCCAGTCACAATGGCGGCAACAATTGAAAACTTCAGTACGAACTGGATCAACGTTACGATTTTTCGTAAAGGTGACGTACCTGCTGTCATCCCGGTACAGGGCAAATCTTCTCTGACTTTCGTCTACGATAAAGTCCTCCGTATCGACGTGAGCTCCTGTGAAGAATACACTGGATCATTTAAGCACCAAATCACGTATGAAGTAGAGAAGTAATAATAGACAGCCACACTCAAAAAGACGGACGACCACTAAGGTCGTCCGTCCCTCCATTTAATTCATTTCTACGTTATGATAAACCTGCTGAACATCCTCAAGCTCTTCAAGTGCACCAAGCAGCTTCTCAATCTGTTCCTGATCCTCTTCAGATACCTCAACATCATTCTGTGCAAGCATCGTCAGCTCTGCCACCGTAAATTCTGTGATACCACTTTCCTTCAATGCCTGCTGTACCGCATTATACTGATCAGGTTCTGCATAGATAATGACTGTACTCTCTTCTTTCAGTACATCACGCACATCAATGTCACTCTCCATCAGCAGCTCAAGAATATCGTCAGCTGATTTATCTTCAACACCAAATACAGCAGTTGAATCAAACATATAGGAAACAGAGCCGCTCACACCCATGTTCCCGCCGTTTTTGCCAAATGCTGCACGCACTTCTGACGCTGTACGGTTCACATTATTTGTGAGGGCATCAACAATAATCATTGAACCCCCGGGACCAAACCCTTCATAACGCAGGCTGTCATAATTCTCTTCGCCGCCACCCTTTGCTTTTTCAATCGCTCTTTCAATAATGGCTTTTGGCACATTATAAGTTTTTGCACGATCAAGCACCATGCGAAGTGCTGTATTCGCTTCAGGATCCGGCTCCCCCTGCTTTGCTGTTACATAAATCTCTCTCGCAAATTTGTTATACACCTGACTCGTATTTGCATCCTTCGCCGCTTTTTTCTCTTTAATATTATTCCACTTACGTCCCATATATTTCACTCTCTTTCATTCAATAACTGTCTGCCTTTTCACTATACTGATTTTAGTAAAAGAAGGCAAATTGCTTACGTCGTATTACATTTTTAAAACAAATGCAGGATTTGGAAGGAAGCTTAAAAGTTATGTCGAATGAATGTATTGGAAGTCAATTTAAAGGAGGAAATATGATGATCAATTTATCAGGAAAAACTGCAATTGTAACCGGTGGTGCCTCAGGAATTGGACTTGCAACAGTAGAAGCATTTGTCAATAAAGGAATGAACGTTGTCCTCGCTGACTTTAATGAAGAAGGCGGACAGGCTGCAGAAGCAAAGTTTAAATCCGATCAGGTAAAGTATATTCATGTCGATACCGGTAACGAAGAATCCGTCAGAAGCATGATTGAATACACATTGAAACATTTTGGACAGCTTGATGTACTGGTGAATAATGCAGGAATCGGCGCGCTCGCTGAAACACATGAATTATCAACCGAAGATTATAAAAAAGTCATTGCCGTTAACCAGGACGGTGTATTTTACGGGTCAAAATTCGCTATCAGGGAAATGCTGAAAACCGGCGGCGGATCTATCGTAAACACCTCTTCCATCCTTGGATTTGTCGGACAGGCAGGCGCCTTTGCCTACAATGCAAGTAAAGGTGCAGTGAATACTTTAACGAAGTCACTTGCACTTGAGTATGCAGATAAAAAAATCCGTGTTAACTCAGTCAATCCAGGTTACGTAGAGTCAGGAATGGTCAACAAGGCTGCACTCGGCGACTACTATGACGGGCTGGTTGCCAGACACCCGATAGGCAGACTCGGTGTCCCGGAAGAAATTGCCCACGCGATTGTGTTCCTGTGTGAGAATGAATTTGTTACTGGGATTAATTTGCTGGTGGATGGCGGGTATACTGCTCAGTGAAGGGAAAAGCGGATGGCGCTTGGTCAGCTCCGGCAGGCATAATACGCGGAGGGGAAAACGGGTGACTTTCCCGTTTACCGATGCGTGGCTTATGACCCGAGGAGCTAGCGCCTGGAGCTGGACAATGTAGAAATGCGGAGGGCGCTTGGCACTTTAGTTGTCATAGAGCTGAAGCAGGCGTCTTTTTTATGTGATCGCAACATTTTTGAATGTGACCTGAGAACGACTGATACTATTCATATTCAAACCGCTGTCATTCATATGTCAGGAGAACAACATACAGCGATTGGCAACGGCGTTCGAAAAAACTAAAAGGTGATAGAAAAAATAAAAAGGTGAGCGAATTATCGTGATTGATGAGCTAATAATTCCTGTAAAACCCGCCCATGCCGAATAAAGTAGAAAGGTGATGGAATAACTACAATTGCTGATTGAATCCCATCCATTGCTGATAGAAATAATCCCCAGTCAGTTCCAGTCTCCCCTAACCCCCATCCTACACTTCCACCCAAACAAAAAGCCGAAGGACCAATCCAGCCCTCCAGCTCCTTCTCTTACTATTTCCTGCTAAGCATGTACCTCTCTCAAAGTACGTCTTGTTACTCTCTCTTTCGCCATTGGTACTGCCCATCTGTCTAATCCGAAACGAATTGCTGTATAGCCTGCGAACATGAGCACGACTGCTGCTGCCAGTAATACAGGGTTTGTGCTGATTGTTCCTGCAAGAAGGAAGTTAAGGTTCATGAAAGCTCCAGCCACTAAAGCCGGCATTGTCAGCAATCCAACGATCAGGCCTAATCCTACAAACAATTCTCCCCATGGAATCAGTATGTTAAAGATTTCTGCGTTTGGCAGTGCTACTGTTTCAAGGAAGGTACCGTACCAGCCTGCTACCACCGGTGCTTCTCCTCCTGCTTTTGCAATTGCCCCCTGGAGATAACCTGTCGCGTCGAATTCTCCTGTGACTTTACCCCAGCCTGCCTGTAACCATTGAACACCCAGCCATACTCTCAATACTGTCCAAATCCCTGCTGCCACTTTGCCGTTCCACCATTTTTCACCCATTGTATTTCTCTCCTTTTAATTGTGAAACTTTTCACATGTAAGTTTAAAAAAATAAGTGCCGTTTGCTGTGTTTCTGTTTGTGAAATGTTTCACATGTATTTGATACCCTTATAATAAAGCATATTTTCTAAATGCGCAATAGTTTGTTCAGTTTTTCACAGATTGTTCACGGACTTATTTTTTCTCAAAGTTCTTCCACACTTCTGGAAGTAAATCATTGATCTCACGGGCAAGCATGGCGTGTGCAGACTTCTTTTTAATCCACTCGTCTGCACTGGCTCCGTGCAGATAGACTGCATTTAAAATGGCGTGCTTCCAATCTTCATGACAGCAGATCATGCCGGTGATCATTCCTGTTAATGTGTCACCCGTCCCGCCTTTTGATAATGCACTGTTGCCTGTAGTATTTTCATAAATTTCTCCGTCAGGAAAAGCAGTAAGTGTCTTTTTTCCTTTTAAAACGACTGTGACCCCTGACTCTTTTGCAAATTCAGTGACTGTGACTTGTCTGTTCTCTTCAAGCTCCTCTTTTGAACAGCCTGAAATTCGCAGAAATTCCCCTGGGTGAGGTGTTAAAATGGTTGGCGCTTTACGCTTCGAATATGTTCTTTTACTTAATGCACCGGCATCGAGAATGACTGGAAGATTGGTTGAAAGAAAAGTCTTTACTGTTTGTTCCGTTTCATCATCCGCCTCTCTTCCAGGTCCTGCGGCAAGCACACGATATTGGTCAAATGACAGACTTTCAAGCCGCTCATAAAAGCCTGGTACAAAAGTTGTTTCAGGAAGATGCTGAATGATATATGGAATCACTGATTCTTCTGTACCGACTTCGAGCTTGCCAACCCCGCTTCTCATGCACGCGATCGCTGACAAGACAGCCGCTCCCGGCATGAATCTGCTTCCTGCTGCAATAAGGGCAGTTCCATATGTCCCTTTATGAGCGTCTGTTTTTCTTTCAGGTAAAGTGTTCATGACGTTTTTTGCATTCCACTTTTTCATCATGCCGGCTCCTTTCACGAATGTACTTTCATTTCCTTGTGCATAAACGGACATTTTCCTGTAATCGGTTCGATATCATCCCCGATAAATGACTGCTTCCATTCATTATGATCAGGATCACCATAGTGGCTGATATCAGGGTGCTTTGGAAGCTGATCCCATGCCTCTACGCGTTCACGTACTTTTTCACGTGACATGATACCGCCCTTTTCAGTCCCTTCAAGGCCCTGGAAAATCGCGCGCGGCTGAAAACCAAGCACCATGCTGTTGCCAAGATCCCTTGTCTTTCTTTGCTTATAGGCAGGCGCATTTCCGAATACAAAAATCGGTTCCCCTTTAAAATGAAAATCCCATAGGAAATGTTCAGGGTCTCTTGGATGATCCTCAGGCCATTCCACCGTATCCTGATCATGAAGGTACTGAATGATATCCCAGAATTGTGCACGATATTCCTCCAGCTTCCCTTCTTCTTTAAATGGCTCGACGAAAATAAACAGTCCGTGCTTAATTTTTGTTGCCTCATTAAATAAAGTCAGAAATTCTCCAACTGCATCGGGTAAATTGGTCCAGTCATCCTGCGATATGTATGCATAGCGAAGCTCTCCTTTTCGCTGACCTTTCATACCGAAGTAGCAGGGAAAAGTAGGATCCAGTACTATTTTTTCAAAAGTATTATATTCTTTAATCAGCCATTCCGGCAGCTGTTCATGATTCTCCATATCTTCTTTTGTGAGTAGTCCTGAACTCTTTAATGCCATTTGATTTCCTCCATTTACCTGTGATGATTGACTCTACCCTATATTTCCAGCTGGAAAACGTACGTGACGGATAAAAAAAGACAGTGCCCGCTGATGAGCACTGTCCTGATTTAGGCACGATTTTCATTCGCTATATCACGATCAATTTCTTTTTTAGATTTTACAAAGAACGCAAGGATCAGTCCGATCAGTGCAGTAATACCTGCAACGATAAATGAAACATTGACCCCGTGAACCATCCCTTCCATTCCTTGTGAAGGGATTGCTGCCGTGGACATCACTGTTACTAGCAGCGCTGTTCCGACTGCACCGGCAATTTGACGCATTGTATTATTCATCGCTGTACCGTGGGGAATCAGGCGAGTAGGCAGCTGATTCAGCCCTGCAGTTGTAACAGGCATCATCACAAGCGCCAGACCGAACATCCGAACAGCATTCACAGAAGCTAAATACGTAAATGTCGTTTCTGTTGTCAGGTTTGTAAACATAAATGTTGTAATTGTCAGCAGTGACATACCGGTAATCGCAAGCCATCTTGCTCCAAACATATCAAAGAGTTTTCCTGACACGGGGTTCATCAGTCCCATCAGCACTGCGCCTGGCAACAGCATTAATCCTGATTCAAACGCTGTAAATCCAAGCATGTTCTGCATCAGCAGCGGCAGTACAACCGCCCCTCCAATCATCGCAATAAATACAACCATTCCGATAATTGTCGTAATTGTAAACACTTTATTACGGAACACTTTAAACTCAAGCATTGGCTGCTCAAGCTTTGACTGTCTTGTAATAAAGATTGGCAGTGCAATCAGACCAATCACCAGTGAGATCAGCACCTGTGCACTCGCCCACCCGCTGTTTCCTGCAGTACTGAATGCATACAGTAATCCACCAAAACCAAGTGTGGAAAGCGCAATTGAAATCGGATCGACCTTCGGGAAAGTCTGCTTTGTTACATTTTTTAAAATAAAGTAAGCTACGATAATATCAATGATCACGACCGGAAGAATAATGTAGAACAGACTTCTCCATGGAAACTGATCTACCATCCAGCCTGATAATGTTGGACCGATTGCCGGTGCGAACGCGATAACAAGACCGAACATACCCATTGCCTGGCCCCGTTTTTCAATCGGGAATATTAAAAATAAAATTGTCTGCATCAGTGGCATGATAATGCCCGCTCCTGACGCCTGCAGCACACGGCCTGTCAACAGGAATCCGAAATTTGGCGCGATCGCACAAACAAGCGTTCCTAACGCGAATAATCCCATTGCTGTCAGAAATAATCTCCTTGTTGTAAACCTCTCAATTAAAAATGCAGTGATCGGAATCATAATCCCGTTTACCAGCATAAAGATTGACTGAAGCCACTGGGCAGTGGATGCATTTAATTGAAGGTCTTCCATAATTACAGGAATCGCAGTTGCCAGAAGCGTCTGATTTAAGATTGCAACAAATGCACCTGAGATCAACACAATCAGCAGTGGAATTTTATTAATACCAGCCCCGGCAGCAGGCTGACTTTCTGCATGTGCCATATCTATTTCCTTCTTTCTGTCTATTAAATTTCGCAAAACGAATCAAGTATTTGCATTATACAACTATATGATTGTATCATACAACTAATAGGTGGCAAGCAACTTGCTTAAAATGAAATGAAGGCGGTATTTCACATGAAAGAAGAATCATCAGCACAAATCGAGCTGGAAATGGCTGTTCTCTCCAGAAGGATTGCATCAGTTGCCAGAAGCAAACGGGAAGAAAATCTCGTCAGGGCAGCTTATCTGCTGTTATTTCAAATCTCAACGCATGGTCCCGCAGGTGTAAAAGGACTCGCTGAAGAACTTCAGCTGGATATTTCCACCGTCAGCAGACAGGCCGCATCCCTGGATCAAAAAGGATATATCAAGAAAATTCCCTATCCAAAGGACAAAAGATCCTATTTATACGAAATTACTGACGCCGGTCAGCGGGAAATGATCGAATATCAAAAAATTCGAAGAGAAAAAGTCGACCAGCTGCTATTTGACTGGACGGATGACGAACGCGAACAGTTCGGTCGTTTGCTGAAGAAGTTTAATGAGTCGGTGAAGGTTTACTGGTCGGGTGAGGAGTGAGTGGCCGGGTATGTTCCGGAAATATTTGATGTGGTTCAGGAGATTACGCTGGAAGTTCATCAAATTAATTCTAGTGTTCAGAAGATTTCACATACGGTTCATGAGTTTTTGGACAACGTTCATAAAATTGTATCAAAAGACCTACGCGATCTCGTCTCTTTAAATCACAAAAAACATCCGGCGCCTCCGCACCGGATGTTTTTTACTCAATCAGACCAGCCATCTTCAACCCGTGCAGGATACCATCTTCCTCAACAGATTTTGTTACGAATTTAGCAGATTTCTTTACTTCATCTAACGCATTCCCCATCGCAAAGCTGTTTTCCACTGCTGTCAGCATTTCGATATCATTCAAACCATCACCAAATGCATATTGACGCGCAGGCGGGTAGCCAAGCTGTTCAACCATTCTGGCGATCCCCTGTGCTTTTGATCCGCCTCTTGGCAGGATATCCACTGAATAGGAATGCCATCTGATAAAGTCAAAGTCTTTGAATGTTTCCCGGTACTGTTCCTCTTCCCCGCGCTCACAAAATAGCAGCGATTGATAAAGCGGACGATCCACGTGATAGTCTGGATCGTGCGTTGGTTCCATGCCGATTTTCAGCGTGCCGATGCTCTCTTCTATATAAGCATGCTGACGTACGTTGGCTTTCATATCCTTATGGTCCATGTAGACAACCGGATGTTCATTTTCAACGGCTGTTGCTGTCAGCTTTTTCAGTGCGTCCGCGTTAAGTGGATTTGTGTAAATGACTTCATCATTCAGCACAACGTACTGACCGTTGTAGCTGATAAATGAACGTATACCTAGTTCTTTTCTGAGGTCCTCATACATAAACGGTGCGCGTCCTGTTGCAATTGCGACTTCATGTCCAAGCTCCTGAAGTTTAAAGATTGCCTGTTTTGTTGAAGCAGGAAGTTTCTTGTCGTGGTTCAGCAGCGTGCCGTCTATATCAAAGAAAATAATACTTTTTTCCATTATAAATCCTACCTTTTTATTTATTTTGTATATACAGTTTAACTGAGATTGTCATTTTTCGCACAGAAAAAGCAGCTGACGGTCAGCTGCTTCATCGGTTAAATCTCCATATCCCATCGTTCTTTCTGCGTTTCCTTTAACTGGTCTTCTGTTTCCTGCGGATAGACGGTCCGGAATTTGTGATGATCTGCGGGAATGATGTCGATCATTTTTCTGATCATATCTTCAGGATCAAATTCCTTTAGTCCTTCTTCCTGTTCAATCATGTCTTCTTTACGTGTGAAATGTTCGTTTTCGTTATACCATTTCCACTTTTCCTCAGCGCTGCGCTTGTTAAAGCCTGTAGCAAATGGTCCCGGATTAATCGTAGCGACCTGCACGCCGAATTCTTCAAGCTCGGCTTTCATTGTCTGGGCAATGCCTTCAAGCGCATGTTTTGTCGCAGTGTATGGTCCGACATATGGTGTTGCTGAGATTCCTGCCATTGAACTCATAAAGACAATTTTACCGCTGCCTTTTTTCACAAGCTTCCGGGCTGCCAGCTGAACGGATTCAAGCGTTGCAAATACATTTACTTCAAACAATGCACGAAAACGGTCCATCGGCACTTCACCGAGTGGTCCACCTTCATTAATCGCTGCATTGGCAACGAAAATATCAAAATCATATTTTACGATTTCTGCAAGGTCACGCTGATTTGTGATATCCAGTTTGAATACTTCTATTTCAAGCCCCTGAGCCTCGGCTTCTCTCATCAAGTCCGTTTTCTGTGCAGTCAATTCTGTTGTCGCAATCACCTTATGTCCCTCTTTTGCAAGTCCCAGAGCTGCCCCTCTTCCCAGACCGGTTCCTGCACCGGTAATAAAGATTGTTTTACTCATCAATAAACTCCTCCTGTCAACAAGTCATACCCCACTTGTTCCCAACAGAAGGAAAATTGAAACGTCAGGAGGAGGACACTTTACTTTTTACATACTTTTTAAATGAAGCAAATGTATGATCAAATCTATTAAATAGCCACTGCAGTGCAATCCCATGAAGGATGACACCGATGATTGAATTAATAATCACAAAGGTGTGCATCAGAGTTGATTCAATTTCATAAATGCGCCGGCCGAAAAACAATAGCTGGCTGAAAATGAATGTGAGGGCTTCTGAATACGTTGTAATGACATTTGGCATTTGCCAGATGATGAGAGACTCTATGAAAAATAAACCAATAACACTTATCAGAAGAATCATTTTAGAAGCGTTACTGGCTTTATCGATCACCGGCTGAACGTAATGTTTGGTAATAGTTTTCGTACGGAACAGGTAGATCACCCGGACGATTCTTGCAGCCTGAAAAAACTGGTCAAACGGAATAATTGCAATGGTCAGAAACGGGTGCTTTTTAATGAACCCCCATTTGGAATCCGCCCTGAATAATCTTATGGCAAAATCGATAAAAAAGATCAGCCAGACGATCCAGTTTGTAAGAGAGCTGTATGGCTGGTCACTCCATAATGTTGTAATCGTAAAGATAACAAGTATGATCATGAAGCCTTCATATATTTTTGAGAGTATAGATGACATCAATGATCACCTTCCTTTAAAAAACTTCATATTTATCGTACCAAAGAATCAGTCATTTGGTTTCAAAAATAACGAAATTTCACCGCAGACATAATTTATTTTCTGATGCATTAACTACTATATAGACACCATTTCAGAGAGGATGAAAAAAATGAACCATGAACAGGCACAGACTGAGACCTGTATCTCCATTATTCATAAGAATGTGAGAGTTGAAGCCATCGTAACAATCAAACCGACTGTAAAAATAACAGAGGGTTACAGTATTGAATGTACTCCATGCACCTTAGAGGAATCAGATTTAGAGCCGTCTTATCCCAGATTTGGCCTGAACAAATATAAAACAAAAGATAAAAAACATGATGATGGCTGCAGATTTACAGTGTCTCAGGATTTATGTATTAAGATTCCACTGAAATTTGAAGCAGACGCTTTTGTAAAACCGGGTGAGGTATATTGCGATCCGGAAGCACCTGACTGTCTGGATGATGAAGCTTAACCATTGTTAAAAGGCTGAGACATAGGTCTCAGCCTCATTCAGTTATTCAAGATCATCGTTTTGGTTTGATGGACATACGTTACCTGCAACAGCTTCTCCGCAGGCGCCTCCTGATGGCACTGCACTTACATCTGCAGAAAACTTCAAAGGAATTGTTACGCAGATGACCTGTGAAACATCAAATGTGCAGGAGCCTGTGTTAGGAAGTGGCTCAAACCCTGGAAGATCATCACATGTTGTATTGATGACAGGACCATTAATACAGCTTACTACTGGCTGTCTGGCATTGACCCGTGGTGTAAGCGTCACATCTGCCTGTGCACAGATTTCGGCTGTTACTTCCTGTGTACACCCCTGAATGATGACACATGGAATTTGCAGACCGTCAGTGAATCCTGCATTTGTTTCATTTGCAGCACCTCCGCCTCCGCCAACTTTCACACCTACTCGTCCAGAAAAAAATGCAAATTCGTCCGGACTGACATTATAAATCAGTTCAAGCGTTACGCAAGTGCCCATTCCTACATCAATATTTCCAAACTCTACTTTAAAGTTAGGTACTGCAAAGAACGCATCACCCTCAGGCGCAATCGTCAATACCGTACCATTCACTCTTGCCTGAGCAGGAAGAATTCCGCCTTCACAGATCTGAAAGTTGATATGACTGATACCAAAACCAGGCACATTATTACAATTACATACTTTGTAGAAAACACTTGTCTGACCCGGATTCGGTCCTTGTACCGGCACACCCTGCAGCTGGACTCCGTACTGAAGATCTCC
This sequence comes from Jeotgalibacillus haloalkalitolerans, assembly GCF_034427455.1. Lineage (NCBI taxonomy): Bacteria > Bacillati > Bacillota > Bacilli > Caryophanales > Caryophanaceae > Jeotgalibacillus > Jeotgalibacillus haloalkalitolerans. The sequence goes on from NZ_JAXQNN010000006.1 coordinate 109,207, forward strand.
CCCATTAGGCACGTTGATACATACATAGTCTCCTGTGAATAAAGCATCACAAAGTGGACAACTCATTTACTCACCTCCTCTATTATTTTCGTTCGTATGATTAACCCCCGTTCACTGCTGATGGACATATATCCCCAGCTACAACCCCGCCACAAGCTCCACCTGATGGCACTGCATCCACGTCTACTGAGAAGTCTAATGGAATTGTGACGCAGATCACCTGTGATACGGTAAATGTGCAGTTACCGTTGTTATTCAGAGGTGTAAACCCAGGAACCTCTAAGCATGTCGTATCAATTAGCGGACCATTGATGCAGGTAACAGTCGGAGTCAGAGACTGAACTCTTGGTGTCAGCGTCACAGTCGCCTGTGCGCAGACTTCAGCTGTTACCTCCTGTGTACAAGCAGGGATTGCGTCCTGTAAAAGCCGGGCATTGCCGTTTAAGCGGTTTGCAGTTCCAGCTGTTCCGCCGCAACCACATCCTGATTGATTTGTAGAAGCCACTCATTTCCCCCCTTTTTAAGCCGGATATTGTATCTTATGCTTCAAAACTTTTAAACGCTTAGTCGTTTTCCATAGATTTGATAAAACAGTACCAGCGTTTATGAAAATCACTCAAGGGTAGGTACAGAAGTACATACATATTAATCATCTTTATAAAGGAGCTGCTCTGAATGGATGTTAGAAAGCCTGTTCCGCGTGCCAAAGGAATCGACAATTCACTTTCACTTATTAAAGAAGGTTTTACATTTCTGCCAAACCAGCGTAAAAAACTTGGTTCTGACATTTTTGAAACAAGACTGCTGGGTAAAAAGGCCATTTGCATGGCTGGAGAAGAAGCTTCTGAACTGTTTTATGATACGGAAAAATTTAAACGTGAAGATGCTATGCCAAAGCCTCTTAAGATGTCATTGTTTGGTGATGGAAGCCTGCACGGAATGGATGGCGAAGCACACCGGAACCGGAAACGTACATTTCTTTCAATGTTTACGCCGGATCGGGTAGAGGATTTGAAGCGGCTGGCACTTGAACACCTGGATGCAAGGGTAAGTCAGTGGGAAAAAGAAGACACGGTGTATCTCTTTGACGAAATGCAGGAGATTCTTGCAAGAGCCGGCTGTGAGTGGGCTGGTGTTCCGCTTGAAGATGGTGAAGTAAAACAGCGTACGGGTGAAATGATTGACATGATTGATTCATTCGGCGGTTCTCTTTCAAGGTTTAAAGATGGCAAAAAAGCCCGTGACAGTCATGAGGAATGGCTGCAGAAGATTATTAAGGGTGTGCGAAAAGGAAAAATGAGTCCTCCTCCAAATTCCGCTGCTTATATCATGGCACATCACCGTGAAACGGACGGGAAGAGATTTGATAAAGGTACTGCTGCGGTTGAATTAAGTAATTCATTCAGACCCCTTTTGGCAACTGCTTACTTCTTAACATTCGGTGTGCTCGCGATGCATGAGCATCCTGAATCAGTGGAGAAGTTGAAGCATCAGCCAAAGTACAGCCATTTGTTTGCACAGGAAACGCGAAGGTATTACCCTTTTGTGCCTGCGATGGCGGCCAAAGTGAAAAAGAACTTTACGTTTAAAGGGTACAAATTCAAAAAGGACACACTCGTTGTTCTTGATATTTTCGGTACAAACCGTCACCCTGACAGCTGGGAAAGTCCGGATTCTTTTATCCCTGAACGCTTTGAAGGATGGAAAGGCAGCCCTTTTTCTTTTATTCCACAGGGTGGAGGCGATCATCATACGGGACACCGCTGCGCAGGTGAGTGGCTGACGGTGATTGTGATGAGTGCTTTCTTTGAATTCTTTGCAAAGAACCTCACGTATGATCTGCCTGAGCAGGACTTATCTTTCAGCATGGAAAGAATGCCGACATTTCCAAATAGCAGGCTGATCATTCAACATGTCAAAAAGACTGCTGATTATGACAAAAATCTGAAAGAATTGTTGGATGGATTTTCTGCTGTCAGATAACAAAAAAAGAGGCCCGGGGCCTCTTTTTTTAAATCATTTTACCCTGACCCTGCATCAGCTTGGATGAGCGTTTGTACTGATACATTTTTTCATCCGCCGTCATGTACATCTCATTTAAAGTCATATGCTGCTGATACATTTCATATCCATAGCTGAAATGTAAGTGTTTCAGCACAGGGTCTTCCTGTTTACTGAGCTGACGGTCAATTTCAGCTGCAATAAGGTCCGGCTTAATATGATCTCCTTCAATGATAATGATGAATTCATCCCCGCCGAGTCTTGCAATCAACCCTTTTTGTTGAAATGACTTTCTCAATACATTCGCAAAACCAACAAGCACCTGATCCCCTTTTTGATGACCATGCTCGTCATTGATTTCTTTAAAATAGTTCAGATCCATCAGCATAATTCCGAAAGGCTTGTCAGTTTCTTTCAAATGCTTCAGGTAAGTCTCGTAGCTGTGCCGGTTGTAGAGCTTTGTAAGAAAGTCTTCTTCTGCCGTAGTGGATTCTAAAAATATGTATGCCACCAGGATACCCAGCACACCGGAGGTCCATGAAAAATAAAGCTTTGAATCAAACATCTGAATCACCATACCGAAGATCGGCAGAGCGAAGAACCCCATAAAAATATTGATAACGTATGAACTTGTGTTTTTACGGTTTTTCAATAAGAAATAAATCATGTAAAGATAAAAACTGGCCAGTACAACGTAGTGAACTTCCTTAAATGCCCCACTGCTGTAGCTGTTTGAAACAGGATCCACATCAAAATACAATGGATACACCATATTCACCAGCAGCACGAAGAACGTCAGGACACTTAAGTGCTGATAATAGCCTTTTTTGATAATCCGCTTCGGGTCTTTGAAAATGTGGTAGTCCACATATGAAAGCATTAATCCGCCAAGGACAGGCCCAACAAGAAACAGGAAAAAGTTTGTGCTGTATTCCAGAAAATAAGCACCCGGGAAAAGCATCCCGTCAAAAATCCATGTAGCAGGCTCCAGTGTCATCGCAATTGCACTTGTAATCATAATTGAAATCAGCAGCTTCTTACTGAAGGTTTCAACTTTCGATCTCATTTTCACGATGATATAAAGGATAATCAATATGGCAAAGGCAAAGACGTTCAGCTGAAATTGCACTAAATAATCCATATTCCCTCTCCTATCCAATTGTTATGCAAAGCAAAAGACCCATTTTAACTTTATTATCCTACTTTTTTAACTAATGTCAAAGTAATTTTTTCTCAATTAAGAATGTTCAGTTATATTTATTTTTAACTGATGATGATCAGGCACATATTCCCGGATCATTAAAAAAAGCATGCTGCAATTCCTCTTCAGCATGCCTCGTTTTCATCTCAAACTGTTTTTCTTTCAACAAGCTTTACATAGACTTCTTCTTTGGAAATCTCCTGCTTAAGCGACTGCCTGAACAGCTTTCTCCCCATTTCTTCTAAAGGCAGTTCAATAGTTGTAATTGAGAGCATCCCGGCAATTGGATGATTATCAAACCCCATGACACCAAGATCTTCAGGCACGCTAAAGCCTTTTTCCTGCGCCTTTATCAGAATCCCTGCTGCTGTCTGGTCATTTGTCACTAACAGCGCATCAGGCCTTTGAGTTGCGACGCTAATCTCCTCTAACACCCGCTCACCATCCTGAACATGGTAGCAATTTTCAAAGATCCAGGACTCATTAACCGGAAACTGTCTGCTTTTTAGAAAATCCCGGTAGGCACGTTCTCTTGCCTGACTGTTCGTCCCGGACCTTCTCCCGATACAGTACCCAATCTGCTGATACCCTTTCTGATCCAAATAATGCAGTGCGTTCAAAAATACCTGGTACTGATCAATAAATGTATAAGAAACGTCCTCCTGAATCTCTTCGCACATCACAATCGGGCCAAATGACTGATACGGTTTTATGACTTGCCACTCACTGGACCTCGAACAGAAAATCAATGCATCGATCTGCTTGTGCTTTAACATTTCAAGTGCTTCAATTTCCTGGTCAGCCTGATAATCCGTCTGAAACAGAACAAGCTTTTTCCGATGCGCGCGGGCTTCTTCTGCGAGTCCCTTCAGAAGCGCAGCAAAATAAGGATGATCAGTAAAAGGTAAGACTACACCGATCATCCCGGTCTGACCCGTACTCAAATTGACCGCATTCATATTCTTTACATATCCACTTTTCTCAATCGCAGCCAGTACAGCTTGCCGCTTCTCTTCCTGTACATACGGATGATGATTCAGCACTCTGGACACTGTTGTGACCGACACACCTGCGATCCTCGCTACATCACGAATATTTGCCACCATCTCACCTCAACGGAAATAATCTTCAAAAGAGTTAATCGGCTGAACGCATTCAGGCTTCATCCTGCTGCCAGCCAGACATGAAACGTACACTGCCGCACATAAACCAATTAAATAAAACATAACGCGTCCCCTCCCTCCATTCTGATACATTGAACGTAAAGGATGAAACGCGTTTCAGGTCAAGCATGTCTTCATATTTTATCACAGCGCGATTCTTTTACCCGCTTCAGACCCGCCACAATGAGAAAGCTCACAATCACTAAAAGAATCCATGAACTCACCTTCCCTACATGAACAATTTCCCACCCCTCCTGCTGGTTCGGATACTGCCAGGCATTAAAGTATGTAGCAACATTTTCAGCAATCCAGATAAATAATCCGGTTAAGATAAATGAGAAGATCAGCGGCATTTGATACTTTTCTGATCTGATGTGAAAACTGACTGTCGTCTTAAAGAAGATGATGACAACACAGCCCAGTAAAATCCATCTGATATCCAACCAGACATGATGGGTAAAGAAATTCAAATAGATCATAAACGCCAGCGGTATCACCAGCCAGGGTGCCGGCCAATTGATCATCCTTACATTCAGCCTTCTCCATGCCTGACACAAAAAGCTTGCAACACTTGCGTACATGAATCCGCTGTAGAGTGGAACATCAGCGATCTTAAAGATGCCGGATTCAGGGTAAAACCATGACCCCATATTCACTTTATATACTTCAAGGATCAGCCCAATGATGTGAAAGAGACAGATGACTTTTAATTCATCAGCCGTCTCAAGACCTGAACGGACCATCCACCATTGCATGACAAGAAAAATAATCAGCAGCCAGTCATACCGGGCGAGTATTGGAAGCGGCAGGACTTCTGTCAGTGCCAGAGACAGGAAGATTACTGCCGGGAAAATGCAGGAGAGGGCAAGCTCTTTCACAAAGTGTATAAGCTGGAATCCGGTATAAATCAACCTTCCTTTCAGAGACTGCTTTGTTTGAATGAGTACACTCATGCTGCCACCCCCTTTTCTGCTTACAATCCCCCAAAGCGTCTGTGTCTCACATTGAACTCATTGAGTGCCTTATCAAATTCCTCATTTGAGAAATCAGGCCACAGCACATCAGAAAAGTAAAATTCCGTATAAGCCATCTGCCACAGAAGAAAATTACTCAGCCTTTTCTCCCCGCCTGTTCTGATCAGCAAATCAGGTTCCGGCATTTGATTTGTATAAAGGTACCTCTCAACAGATTCTTCAGTAAACGCAATGCCTTCCTCTTTCATGGTTTCAAAGGCTTTAAGAATTTCCTGCCTCCCGCCATAATTCAGCGCAAAATTAAGCTGTAACCCATCATTTTTTGCAGTCTTTTTCACTGCATGCTTTAATGCCTCACGGGTGCTGTAAGGTAGCTGCTGCAGGTCTCCAAGTATGTTGATCTTTACATTATTTCTCATTAACTCAGGAAGATATTGAAACAGAAACTTCTTTGGCAGCTGCAGAATAAATTCAACTTCCTTTTGCGGCCGCTTCCAGTTTTCCGCTGAAAACGTATAGAGTGTTAAAAACTTCACGTTTCTTTCAGACGCTCTCTTTACAATTCTCACCACCGCCGATACCCCTTCAAGATGACCATCAGTCCGTGAAAGCCCCCTTCTCTCTGCCCAACGTCCGTTTCCATCCATGATAATTGCAATATGTGAAATGCCTGCTGATTGATTCATTTCCCCATCACCTTCCGATTTGAAATTCATTTGTTTTGATTTGATTATAAATATATTTTTATTGATAATCAATAAATTTTTATTAATTAATAGAAATATAAGCAGCAAAGGGACATACAGAAGGAATATGAGATAATAAAAAAACCCTGAAGGCAGACATTTGAATCGTCGCAATCCAGGATATTTTTAGATCAAAATCAATTTATTGATAGTCACCAGGAGTCCCCCAGTTCTCAAATTTGTTATACAGTGGATTTGTTGAATCAAAATGAATCCAAATTGGTGCGTTGTCCAGTTCTGAATGAGCTGCAAAGAATGTTCGATCTCCATACCTGATTGCCTCCAAAGCTAAAGGCAGTTCACGCCTGAAAATGGCATCACGCACTGCCGTAACTGCAGGGCCAAATTCTCCGTCCACATATACATATACGTATAGATACGGAAATCCATTATTCATCCTCCATTCCGCCAGCACTTCATCCCTCATGACATTAATCTTTTCATAAGCAAATTGCAGACCAATCGTAAGGAAAAGGTCTGCAGTGATGTCGGAGTGAGTTAATGTATATTTCCTGCCTATTATCGGTTCAGTCATCGTCACACCAGGTCTGAATTCAACATTCAACTTATCCGGATTGAGTTTTTTCAATTGATCACCTTCCTGAAATATACTGCACTGCATATCTTATTTCTGGGCTTTCTTGAAGCTGGCTGGTGATTTCCGCTTCAGGGGGACTTCGCTGCCGGGCGGTGAGCTCGCAGGCTTCTCATGGCCTCACACGTCCCTTCCTGCCACAGGATTCGCCCCCTTACGCTCCAATCACCAGCTCGGCAAATACATTTTTAAATTTTATTGTCCTTCATGAAAATGTATGTACGATAGAATGAATGATATAAAAAAGCACTCACTTCATTTGAGTGAATGCTTTAAAATCATTTTATTAATCAGGAGCTTGTTTGGACTCAGATCTGCATGATCTAAAAACCGACCTTCTCCAAATACAACCCTTCTGCATCAGCCATGCGGCCTGTCTGGATTCTTTCTTTTGATTCAAGAATGCCAGGAATTGAAGCAGGATCCATTTCTCCTGATCCAACTTCAATTAAAGTTCCGACAATTTTTCTCACCATATTGTAAAGGAAGCCGTTGCCCCGGATTTTAATTTCGATAAAACCGGCGTTTTCCCCTATCTCAAGTGAGTATACTTCCCGCACCATGGATTTTTTCTTGGACTTTGCGTTGGAATAGGATGTAAAATCGTGCTCACCAAGGAAGTATTGAGATGCTTTTCTCATCTTTTCGATATCAAGCTTTTCTTCTACATGCATGCTGTACTTCCGCATGAAGGGATGGGTATACTGCTCGTTCCAAATTTTATACAAATACGTTTTATCCTTCGCATTATAGCGTGAATGGAAACGGTCATGCATAAGTGTCACATCAGTCACACTGATATCATGAGGAAGATACCTGTTTAGATACTTCATTACTTCATCTTCCGTTGCCTGTTTACGCATTTTAAAATTAGCGATTTGTGCAAGGGCATGGACACCTGCATCCGTTCTGCCGGAACCAATGATTTCAATCTTTTCTCCAGCCAGTTCTGTTAATACATTTTCTATTTTACCCTGAATCGTGTTATCGCTGTTCCCGAGCCGCTGCCAGCCCTTGTAACGCCCGCCGTCATACTGAATGGTTAATTTGTAATTATTCATTTAAATCTCCTGTTCTTTAATCATCGATCCCGGACACATCATATAAGAATCTAATCTTTCTTACCAGATAAGCCCTATCATGATTTTATATCAACTCGACATATAGAGCGACATTTAATCATGTTGATGACCGGTTTTCACCATAAATACAGTTCATATTGCATCCATTACCTTATGGTTCTTATAAAAAGATGCCAACAATAATCGCTGTAATAAAACTTGCCAGGGTGCCCGCCACAATGGCTTTAAAGCTTAATTTGGATACAGTCTTCTGCTGGCTAGGCTCGAGGGAACCTAATCCTACAATTAACTGTCCAATAGATGACAGGTTAGCAAAGTTACATAGCGCAACCGTTAAAATGGCTACTGTCTTTGGTGAAAGATCATCCATGATTGAAGACAGCTCGCTGAACGCGACAAACTCATTAACAGAGAGCTTAGTGCCGATAATAGATGCTGCTTTAAATGCTTCATCCATCGGAATCCCGATCAGTACCGCTAAAGGATAGAAGATATAGCCAAAAATAGTGGAAAGCTCTGTGTTCACCAGACCAAGCAGACCGTTAATCAGTGCCAGGATCCCGATAAAAGCAATCAGGAGTCCTCCAATATTGATGGCCAGCTTTGTACCGTTCAATGCACCATCTGCAATTGCTTCGAATACATTCGCATGCGTAGTTTTTCCTAACGAGATATCGCCATTTGTCTGGGATTCCTCTGTTTCAGGCTCCATCACTTTGGCAATGATGAGCGAAACAAGTGGCACACTGAAAACGGAAAGAAGCAGTAACTTCATATCTATTCCCATTAAAGAATACCCTATCAGTATTGCTCCACTTGCCGACGCGGTTCCGCCAACCATCACAGCAAAAACCTCTGATCGGGTCAATTTGATCAGATAAGGTTTGATCAACAGCGGGGCTTCCACCAGGCCTAAAAAGGAGTTGCCGATCGCATTGAACGATTCCACCTTAGTTGTACCTAAAATTTTTCCAAGTCCAATTCCGATATACTTTACAAACAATGGAATGATGCGTAAATAGTAGAGTGCAGAAATTAGCGCCGAAATAAAAACGATCGCACCGAGGACATTAATCGCGAAAACGAAAGTGATGTTGGTCCCTTCCTCATAAAAACCTCCGAAGACGAACATGATTCCCTCCGTGCTATAATCAATCACCTTCTGAACACCTAATGCCGCATTATTCAGCATGGCTTGTCCAAAAGGAACTTTCAAAACGAACAAAACAAGCAGGATTTCAAGGACAATCCCTATCATAACCGTGCGCCAATTAATCGCAGAGCGCTTGCTGCTCCATAACCACGCCAAAAACAGAACTCCGATTAAAGAAAATAAACCAAAAATAAAATTCAAAGCAATATACCTCCCAATGATGTGTACACTTCAATGATTGCTTATATTTTTATACGGTCGTATGATGTCAGACCACTTATAGGAAAAAATAAAAAAGTGTATGTGACTTTCTCCCAATATAAAGAAAGCCCCATACACTTTTCATGCATAGAATAACTTTCCTTATAGTCCGGCAATTTAAGGCTGCCAGGTAGAGACTGATGGTCCATATTACCATCGTTATATAAGGAACTCATATGAAGTTTGTTTTGACACTTTATCATAAGGAAGAACTTTTACACAATATGAAATCATAAAGATTATATATTGTGAAATTTCACACGATCAATGGGGATAGTCTCTATATTCCTCTCTTTAATTCATTACTCCACTCCATCGGTATGTTTTAACAATTTCCATACTAGTTAAAAAGCTTCGAAACCAGGAAAAAATCATTACCCGTTATCTATTTTAAAATTGGAAAAGGCAACCATATTGACAGAATTGTTCAAAGGACATGGAATTGAAAACTGGGAGTTTTAAAGTTGTTTTCTGCGCTGTTTAACATCTTTTCGAATTTCATCTAAGCAGCTTTCATCCATTACCCCTTCTTCCCGGAAAGATGCAGCTGCCTGTGACATTACTTTATAGTTTAGTTGTGTTCCCTCATGATCAGCGAGATAATTAATTGCTCTGTCGGATGATATTCCGTATCTTTCTGCAGTTTTTACTGCATCAAGGTTTGCTCCTAAAAAAATGAATTCCCAACCATGTTTTTCTTTCTGTTGTTTAATGAGTGTCTTAATATGATCAGCTGAATATTCACTGCTTGAATTTTCCTCTCCATCGGTAACGATGACAAACATCACTTTGTCTGCACGATCTTTACCATCAGAAAGCTTCTGTACACTGATCATCTTGTGTAAGCTTCTTCCGACAGCATCAAGAAGCGCTGTAGACCCACCAACCTGGTATTCTTTTTCAGTCATTGTATTTACTTTGCTAACACTTATGCGATCATGAAGAAGTTCATAATGATGATCAAATAAAACCGTTGTAATATTACACTCACCTTTAATCTTCTTCTGTTTTTCAAGCATTGAATTGTATCCGCCAATCGTATCAGATTCCAAGCCTCCCATTGATCCACTTTTATCAAGTATAAACACTAGTTCGGTTAAATCGTTTTTCATCTTAATATCCTCCTCAAGTCTTGTTATGACTTAAGGGTAACAAGTTTCTTTATAAAATTAGTCGCTTTGGAAGCGACATTTACTTTGTTTATTAATATAAATAACTGTAATTTATTCTGATATGTATTCTCTAAACTCCCAGAGTTGGTAAGTCGTATTCAAAAAGGACTTCATTAATTTCAAAAATATCGTACTTGCCGTTTTTAATAAAATATTCAATAACCACATCAAATTTTTGACTGCGAGACAATGCAAAACCGGCACGCCTTAAAAGATCATCTGTTTCATTAAGCGTTAACTCTAATCCAATTGCAAGCGCTATTGCGGTACGCTTGCTTGGTTCATAACCCTTACCTGCTCTGATTTTCGAGAATAGTCTTCTATCAAGATTGGCCCGCTTGTATACTTCAACATCTGTCTTTCCTTTAGAATCGATCAGTCTGATAATTGCAGTCGAGAATGGTTCATCCAGATTGTCGACAAAATCTTCTATAGGAGAGCGCATTGCATCTGCGATATCATCATAATTTAAATGACTTTCACTGAGCGTGTATAGATCCTTTTCCTCTACATCAAGCAATTCCCTCCTCTTAAGCGTTTGTTTCTCTACGTAATTTTCGTCAATGTAACTTTCCACAGATCCAAGCAACTCTTTGCTGATATTAAATGCAGATTTATCATAAATTACAAGCATGACACTGATATCATGATCAGCCAGAAATTCCTTAATTGCGTCAGTTGCCACCTGAAGCGCTTCGTTTTTCGGGTAACCATATATACCGCTTGAAATCAGGGGAAACGCCACACTTTCAAACTTATTTTCAACAGCGATTTTTAAAGAGTTAATGTATGCAGAGTGTAGATTACGTTTACTATTCTCTTTATCTGAGTGCCGATAGACCGGACCAGCTGCATGAATAATATAATTAGCAGGCAGATTAAATCCTTCAGTAATTACAGCCTCACCTGTCTGAATTGGAGCAAGTCTGTTACATGCCCCTTGAAGCTCCACCTCTCCTGCCGCTCTAAAAATGGCCCCGCAGACACCCCCTCCCATTTTCAGTGAAGTGTTAGCCGCATTTACAATAGCGTCAACCTCCAGTTTTGTGATGTCCTGTCTGATAATCGTAAAAGGCATGCTTTCATCTCTCCCCCACTTTGATCAGTTAATTCTTTTAGTTTGCAGCAGCTTTATTGGAATTTCCCAGTTTACCGCATACTTATTATTTCTTTGAATTTTTACTTCCATGAACACATTTATGATTATCTATTTTTACTTATAAATAACCAAAAGCAAGTGACAGCTCAATCACTCGCTTTTCTTTACTCATTATTTATTTATCCGGATTATAATTCCTAGTAAAATCTTTCAGAAATTCGACATCAACTTCAATATCATTTTCGTAAGCATATTTTAATCCATGTCCCAAAGCCAGTGTTAAACCTCCAGCCACTCCTGCACCTGCAACACTTCCAGCGCCAGGAACCACTTTTATTACTTGTCTAAATAAACTTTTACCTATATTCCCAGCTAAAGTGGCAATGATCAATTCTTTAGCTCTGTCTTTTGAAAGAGGCTTATTATAAATAGTAGCCAGTTTGACCATCAATGCTACTTGTATACCTGTTATTGGTACTATATCAGAGCCGGGAATTGGCGATGCTCCTACAGCTGCAGCAGAAGCTACTGCAGAATTGATCCACTTATTTGCGATTGAAGATTTTTCTCTTATGCTTTTTGCGAATAGAAGATCCTTTTTTTTTGTGGCTAAAATATTCACAATCTCTGCTTTTAATTGTTCAATATTTTGCCCAGTCTTTGATGAGATAGGTACAACTTTAAATTTTGAGTCAGAATGATTACGTACGTACTGTACTAGAGAATCTATATCTTCTGCAGCATCAATTTTATTGAGAATAAATAAAATATTTTTATTATGCTTCTTGATCAAACTGAAATACTTTTTCTCACCTTCAGAGAAAACGGTACCAGCAGCATTTAAAAAGAACAAAATGACATCTACTTCTTTAAAAAATTTTAATGTTTCCTCTGAATTCTTCTTTTCAATGTCGTCTAAACCAGGGGTATCAGCAAAAATGATATTTTCATTGTCTTGATATGTATATTTCTTGATTTCAGTCGTATATCCCGGCATCGAGCCGGTAGGTGCACACTCATACCCGACTATTTGATTAATTGTAGAGGACTTACCCGTGTTTATATCCCCTACCATAGCGAAAATAATACTTTCTTCTAATTGTTCACTGGAGTTTTTCATCTCTTCTTCAAATTTCCTATCAAATTCTTCTTCATCAAAAAAATTAACCATAATGATCACTCCAATTCATTTTAATTTTAAGCATGATGGATTTGAAGCTTCAGATTCTTTTACAACTATGAAATAGTTAATAACTGATTCCGATTAATTTTATCTAAGTCAACTTTCTAACAAAGCCAGTTTGATTTAATTTTTAAAAGTTCTTCTTAAATATACATTAACAGTTAATGGAACACCTATTAAAATGATAAAACATATAAAAACACAGGTACCCTTAAATTAAGAGCTACCTGTGTTAATCACAATTTCTTATTCCTTTATTTCAAGCCAAGCCACACACTCAACATGACTCGTCTGAGGAAACATATCAACTGGCTGCACTTCCTGCGTCTTATATCCACCGTCTTCCAAAATGCGAAGGTCTCTCGCAAGCGTCGCAGGGTTACATGATACATACACGATACGTTTCGGTTTCATCGCAAGCATCGTATCAAGCAGTGCCTGATCACAGCCTTTTCTTGGCGGATCCACAACAATGACATCAGCCTGATTACCTTTTTTGTGCCATGCAGGAATGACTTCTTCAGCAGGACCCGCTTCAAATTCTGTATTTGTAAAACCATTCAGCTCAGCATTTGCTTTCGCGTCTTCAATTGCCTGTTTGACAATCTCAACGCCAAACACTTTTTTCGCTTTCTGCGCTAAAAAGAGTGAAATCGTTCCAATGCCGCAATATGCATCAATCACCGATTCCTCCCCTGTCAGCTGCGCATATTCCAGTGCTTTCTGATACAGCACCTCTGTCTGCACAGGGTTGATCTGATAAAAACTGCGTGCTGAAATCGCAAACTTCACTTCACCAATTGAATCGTAGATGACATCACTGCCCCAGATTGTCTGCCCCTTGTTTCCAAGAATCACATTTGTACGCTGATCATTAATGTTATGAACAATTGATTTCAGACCCGGTACTTTTTCACGCAATACAGCCGTTAAGTCCTCAGCGTGAGGCAGGTGCTTCGTTCTTGTTACCAGCACAACCATTACTTCACCAGAAGTCCTGCCGTATCTTACTACCACATGACGCAGCACACCTTTATGGCGTTCTTCATCATAAGGCTGTATACCAAAGCGGTCCGCTTCTTCCTTGACGATATTCATCACACGATCGCTGATTTCCTCCTGGATCAGACACACATCCGTATCAACAATCCGGTGGCTTCTCGTCGCGTAAAAGCCTGCAATAACACGTCCGCTCTCAGTGCCCACAGGAATCTGACTCTTATTCCGGTAGCGCCACGGATCTTCCATACCCAGTGTCGGGTGAACCGGGACATCTTTGATTTTTCCAATCCGCTCTAGCACATCCCGCACCTGCTTCTGTTTTGCAGCAAGCTGTCCCTCATAGCTGAAATGCTGCAGCTGACAACCGCCGCATCTGTCATACACAGGGCAAGGTGGTTCTGTTCTATGCTCACTGACAGACTCAAGTTCAATTAGCTTTCCAAAACCGAAATTTTTCGTCGTTTTCAGTACTTTTACTTTTACCAATTCATCAGGGAGGGTTAATGGAATAAACAGCGGATACCCGTCCACTTTTCCAACACCATGCCCCTCATGAGTTAAATCCTCTATTGTCACTGTTACAATATCATTTTTCTTAACAGGTAATGCCTGCTTTTTCGTCATTATTTATCGCCCTCTTCGTTAGAATCGCTGCCCATTATTGTAGCATATATTATCCCTTCTTACCCGTATACTTAAAATAACAGTTAACTTCAGAATGGCATCTTAACTGGACCTTCTAGTGGCGAACGGAGACTCCTGCGGAAAAACGATCTGGAAAGACCCCGGAAGGCAGCGCTCTTCTGTCTGGCCTAAGCGTTCGTCCCGCAGAAAGCACAGTTCTCCACGGAAAGGTTCTGCGTTTCTAAGTGAAGCATTTCTTTATTTAAAGAAGAAACCCCTTATAGGTTTAACCATAACCTATAAGGGGTATATATTAAATTACCCAAATAACCTTGATTTTTTGATTATTGGTGTGTAGAATAGAGAAACTATTCTTTTTATTCAAAAAATTCTAACTAAGGAGGAAGCGATATGGGACAGATCGTAAAACAAAAAGTACTTGCGTATATTACGCGGGAGAATGATGGCAAGACTGAACTGCTTGTCTTTTCCCATAAGGACCATCCACAAGCTGGCCTCCAGGTACCTGGTGGCGGCGTTGAAGACGATGAACTGCTGATTGATGCACTTTATCGCGAAATTGAAGAAGAAACCGGCTTGAAGAGAGACGAACTTCAATTACAGGGTAAACTCCATAAACAGATGTATTATTCAGAGGATCGCTCAAAGTATTATGAGCGTAATTACTTCCACCTTGCATTGAAGCGTCCTGTGGAAAATGAGTGGGATTATACAGTGGAAAGTGACGGCAAAGATGATGGACTGAGGTTCCATTTTGAATGGCGTCCGATCGAAGAAGCTTCTAAGCTTGCAGCTGATATGGATAATGCAGTGGACTGGCTGGAGCAGATTCAATAATCGATAAATGCCTGACGGGTTATAAGCCGTCAGGCATTTTTTATTGGTCGCTTCTGATCTCATCTTCTTCGTCAATCAGACTGTTCTTTAATACCACATTCTGATCCTCATCCACACGGTCTTCTTTGCGCAGCTTATCAAGTGGTGCACATACATTCAGATGACGGTACAGGTTCTGGAACTCTGCGGGCAGTAACCCGCCAAACTCTCCATCAAGATTCAGCTGAACCGTTTCATTTGAAGTCACTTTAATATGATTTGCTTTTACATATTCAAGATGCGGATCATGCAGATGCTCTCCGCGAAGTGCGAGTGAGATAACGCGGATTGTTTCAGCCATATTGGTTTTCTTCAGGAACATCAGCGTGAATAACCCGTCATTAATCGAAGAGTCCGGTGCCAGTTTTTCGAATCCGCCGACTGAGTTTGTCAGCCCGATCAAAAACAGCATAACCTCTCCCTCAAACACTTTTCCGTCATATTCAATCCGGACATTTGTCGGTTTGAATGATGGCAGCATTTCAATGCCTTTTAAGTAATAAGCCAGCTGACCAAGCACTGTTTTCAACTTACTTGGCACTTCATAAGTCAGTTCAGTCAATCGGCCGCCGCCGGCAATATTAATAAAATATTTATCATTCATTCTGCCAACATCAACAGGAATCGTATCACCTTTTATAATAATATCCACCGCATCCTCAATATCTCTCGGAATATGAAGCGCGCGTGCAAAATCGTTTGTCGTGCCCATTGGAATGAGTCCTAAAGTTGGACGGTTCGGCTTTTCAGCAAGTCCATTTACGACTTCATTGAGCGTGCCATCCCCGCCTGAAGCAATGATCAGGTCAAAGCCGCGCTCAGCAGCCGCTGCTGCCGCAGCTGACGCATCACCAGCGCATGTTGTGGCATGACAGGATGTTTCGTAACCTGCCTGTTCTAATTTCATTAATACTTCAGGTAAGTGCCTTCTGAAAATCTCACGTCCTGAAGTCGGATTATAAATAATTCTAGCTCGTTTCATCATATTCAGCCTGCCTTTTATAAATTAAGCATACTATAAAATTATAATCACATTTCATTGTATGTAAACAAAAAAGAATAAGCCCTGAAGTCAGGCTTACTCTCATCATACCTTTATTTAACGGATTTTACCATAGTCAGCTTGCTTTTCAGTTCCTCGTATACTTCTGACCAGAAATCTTCTCTCTCTGTATAAGCGGCTGTCAGCTGTTTAATCATCAGCTGCTGGCCATCTTTAAATGCGGGATCCTCTTTTGCCGGAAGATTTGATCTGGCTTCATCCACAAAGGCTTGAACTTTATCAGCTCTCGGTCCCCACTTCGCAACTTCATTTCCATCCTGATCGATAAAGATAAAAATCGGGATGGCTCTTGATTTACCGTTTGTTAAATACTGATCCATCAACTCCAGATTGCTGTCTCTCAGAATAAATCTCACATCAATACCTGAACGTTCAGCCATTTTAAGGAGAATCGGGTTATTCATCATTGCATCTCCGCACCAGTCTTCTGTAATCACAATCGCACGCAGGTTCTGATCCTTCAGCTGTTCCAGAAATGTGTCATTCTCTGCCGGTACAGAAAATTGTTCATATACTTTCGCCATATTTTCCTTATGAGATTCCATCTGATGCTGATACGCTTCAGCAGTCAGTCCTTTTACAAACCATTCGTTTAAGTTTGTCATGTTGATCACCTCGACTTTCAGGATCTCATAGTTGGATTTTTAATTCGAGTGAATTGCCTGAGGAATGTTCCGGAGTCTGGATATAGGTGTAATGCCCGGACGGTGGAAAATCGGAAAAGGTGAGGTAATAATTTCTGGAGCTGATTGAATCATTTCAAAAGATGATGGAATAATCCAACGCTAACAGGCCGCTGAAAGAATTCATCTGATTGCTGATAGAATTAAGTCCAAAGCTGATCGATAAATTTAAAAAGCTGCATGAATTCCCTCCTGTATGGGCCACACGTCAGCGCATTGCTATTAACTCCGCCGCACATAACACTCATCATCCAAACGCTACACGCCAAAAAAAAGAAACGCACCACAAAAGTGCGCTTCTCCCAAAACTAACATTATCGCTTCTTAATCTCCTGCATCAGCAGCTTATTAACCATCGGCGGGTTAGCCTGTCCCTTCGATGCCTTCATAATCTGACCAACTAAGAAACCAATTGCGCGGTCCTTACCATTTTTGAAATCTTCAATTGACTGCGGGTTGTTATCAAGTGCTTCCGTAACAAAACCAAGCAGCTGACCTTCATCAGAAATCTGTACAAGACCTTTTTCTTTTACAATCTTGTTAGGATCTCCGCCTTTTTCAATCAGTTCCTTGAAGACTTTTTTCGCGATTTTAGATGAAATTGTGCCATCTTCAATCAGCTTGATCATGCCTGCAAGGCCCTGAGGCGTCAGTGCAGTATCTTCAAGCTCTTTTTGCTCAGCGTTCAGATATGCAGATACTTCACCCATCAGCCAGTTCGAAGCAAGCTTTGCATCAGCACCCTGCTCAAGTGTCAGCTCAAAGAAATCAGACATTTCTTTTGTGAGCGTCAGTACCATGGCATCGTATGCAGGCAGACCAAGGTCTTCTACATAGCGCTTTTTACGTGCATCCGGAAGCTCAGGGATCGTTTTACGTACGCTTTCCTTCCACTCTTCATCGATTACCATTGATACAAGATCAGGTTCCGGGAAGTAGCGGTAGTCATCAGAGCCTTCTTTTACACGCATTAATAGCGTCTTGCCGGTAGACTCGTCAAAGCGGCGTGATTCCTGCTGGATTGATCCACCTGAAAGCAGCACTTCTTCCTGGCGCTTTTCTTCAAACTCAAGGCCTTTTTTAACAAAGTTGAATGAGTTCAGGTTTTTCAGTTCAGTTTTTGTACCGAATTCTTCCTGTCCAACCGGACGAAGTGAGATGTTTGCATCACAGCGAAGTGATCCTTCTTCCATTTTACAGTCAGAAACGCCAGTGTACTGAATGATTGATTTGATTTTTTCAAGGTATGCGTATGCTTCCGCCGGTGTTCTCAGGTCCGGCTCAGATACGATTTCAATTAGTGGTGTACCCTGACGGTTGTAGTCGACAAGTGAATAGCCTTTGTCTGTATGCGTCAGTTTACCTGCGTCTTCCTCAAGGTGAAGACGTGTAATACCGATTTTCTTTTTGTAGCCGTCTACTTCAATTTCAATCCATCCGTGTTCACCGATTGGCTGATCAAATTGTGAAATCTGATACGCTTTCGGGTTATCCGGATAGAAATAGTTTTTACGGTCAAATTTTGTATGCTCAGCAATTTCACAGTTCAGTGCCATTGCTGCCTTCATTCCCCAGTCAACTGCGCGTCTGTTGATGACAGGCAGTACGCCCGGGTAGCCAAGGTCTACAACATTTGTATTTGTGTTCGGCTCCGCACCGAAATGCGCAGGTGCAGGAGAGAACATTTTTGAATCAGTCTTTAACTCTACGTGTACTTCAAGTCCAATAATCGTTTCAAAGTTTGTCATGTCTTCTCCCTCCTACAGTTCCGGCTTCATGTTGTGATTTGCTGCCTGTTCGTATGCATGCGCCACACGGTATACAGTGCTTTCATCAAAGTGTTTTCCGATGATCTGAAGACCAAGTGGAAGCCCGCCCTCAGAAAGTCCAGCAGGCACAGAAATGCCCGGTACACCTGCAAGGTTCACAGGGATTGTCAGAATATCATTTGCATACATTGTCAGCGGATCATCAATCTGCTCGCCGATCTTAAATGCAGGAGTTGGTGTTGTAGGTCCTACGATGACATCATAGTCCTCAAACACTTTTTCAAAGTCCTGTTTGATTAATGTACGTACTTTTTGAGCCTTTTTATAGTAAGCATCATAGTAGCCTGAGCTTAGCGCATAAGTTCCAAGCATGATACGGCGTTTTACCTCATCGCCAAAGCCTTCTGCACGCGTCTTTTTATAAAGGTCAATCAGGTTTTCCGCATTTTCAGCACGGTAGCCATAACGGATGCCGTCAAAACGCGCAAGGTTCGCTGACGCTTCTGAAGAAGACAGCAGGTAATAAGTTGCCACACCATATTTTGAATGTGGAAGTGATACTTCATCAATTGTTGCACCAAGTCCTTCAAGTACTTTAAGCGCTTCACGGACAGACTGGCGCACTTCTTCACTGACGCCTTCACCCAGGTATTCCTTAGGTACAGCGACCTTCAGTCCTTTAATATCCCCAGTCAGTGCACTGCGGTATTTAGGTACATCAACATTAGCAGATGTTGAATCGTTCGGGTCAAGTCCTGCGATTGCTTCCAGCAGGTAGGCGTTATCTTCTACATTCGTTGTAATTGGTCCAATCTGATCAAGTGAAGATGCAAATGCAATCAAACCAAAACGTGATACACGGCCGTATGTTGGCTTAAGACCAACCACACCACAGAATGAAGCCGGCTGACGGATTGATCCGCCTGTATCAGATCCAAGTGAAAATGGTACCTCTCCGGCTGCAACTGCTGCTGCAGAGCCGCCTGAAGAACCGCCTGGTACAGTGTCCAGGTTCCACGGGTTTCTCGTTTTAGCAAAGTGGGAGTTCTCTGTTGAAGATCCCATTGCAAATTCATCCATGTTCAGCTTTCCGATTGTGATCGCGTCAGCTGCATGAAGCTTGTCTGCAACAGTTGCATTGTAAATCGGGTCGAAGTTTCCAAGGATTTTACTCGCTGCTGTAGTACGAAGTTCCTTTGTAACGATATTGTCTTTCACACCGATCGGCATTCCATAAAGAAGACCTTCATCAGTGCCCATTTTATTCTGAAGTTCTTCAGCACGTGCAAGTGCACGTTCTTCATCCAGTGTCAGGAAGGCTTGTACCTTTCCATCTACTTCTTCAATTCGCTTATATGATTCACGGACAAGATCAGCAATTGTAATCTCTTTTTTATGTAAAAGATCATGCAGATCAGCCAGTTTGTGATCGAATAAAGACATCTTTTTGCCCTCCTACTCTAAAATCGTCGGCACCTTCACCTGTCCATCCTGGTGATCCGGTGCATTTTTTAATACTTGCTCCCGCGGCAGCCCGTCAACAGGCTTATCTTCACGCAAAATGTTCTTCATATCGAGCACATGCGTTGTTGGTTCAACATTTTCTGTATCAAGTTCATTCAGCTGCTCAGCGAATGTGATGATTGAGCCAAGCTGGTCTGCAAATTTCTCAGCTTCCTGCTCATCAATATTCAGTCTTGCTAAATGAGCTACGTGTTTTACTTCTTCTTTTGTAATTTTCGTCATTGTGACTCACCTCCGTGTATGTTCGAACACTCACAATACTGTTTATCATACCAAAAAGGCAGGGTTTCAGGCAACTTTACCTGAAGGACCCTGCCGATCAGCACTATCAATTTTTGCATATGCTGTACGTAATACCCAGATCATCCATATTAAAATAGAAGAAACACATTATGAGCGAAACAGCCGGTCCCAGAAAGACGGAGCCGCGCCGTTATCAGCATGCCTTTTCGGAAGCGTAACCTCTTGTTTATCCACAGCTTCTGTATGTGAAAGAACAAGCCCGTATTCAGAGTTGTGTTCCTTATTGGTTACGACCTGATACGATACTTTGTAGCGGTCAGCCAATTGAATATATTTTGATAAGAATCGGTAATTCATATTTCCATTCAGGAACATTTTCAGATTACGGTGCTTTTTAATAGCCTGCTCAATCTCAGGGTACACATCTGATTCGCGCACCTGGTTTTGAAGCAGTACAAATTCCACCCGTTCCCTGATTGATGTTAAAAATATTCTTCTTTCATCCGGCAAAGTTTCTCTGGCACCATATATTCCTTCCTGAATATAATCATCAACACTCTTTCCCTGTGCCATACTCTCACCCTTTCTTTTATCATATAACCATTGTACAAAATATCTCTTTTCAGGTCATCTATTTGTGCATCAATTCACATATTATTCCTTTTTTACCCTCCATTTCAGGATGTTTATTCCATTCGCAAACATTTATATATCAACGTTTCAGGTGATTTTACTTGCCAATTTTTCTGTTTTCAGATTAGAATAAAGTATGTTTAAATTTTCAGAATTATTTTACTTTAATCTTTTCAAAATCGCGCTCTATCCCTTGTGCTTAATAGGATGACAGCGATTTGTGCCGGTATGACGCAGTTTATATCACTTGAACAGCGGTTATTTATTTGTTAGGTTATTCAACTGTAAGCGTCATGAAACAATTGACACAAAAAATTCATTTTACAAGGAGGAGATTTGGTGGAAGCTGTAGAGATTGGCTTTGAGGTTTATATATCTCTCGCATTATATTTCATCGGTATGCTGGCGATCGGCTATTATGCTTATAAAAAATCGACCGGCAATTTATCAGAGTACATGCTGGGTGGCAGAACGCTCGGGCCGGGTGTTACTGCATTATCAGCCGGCGCATCTGACATGAGTGGGTGGATGCTCTTAGGTCTACCAGGCTCGATCTATGTATCCGGACTCTCGGGCATGTGGATTGCGGTTGGTTTATCCATTGGAGCGTATTTAAATTATCTTTTAGTTGCACCTCGTTTAAGAACTTATACGGAAGTGGCAAACGATTCAATTACAATTCCTGACTTTTTCGAGAATCGCTTTGTAGATGATACAAAGATTTTGCGTTTCGTATCCGCAATTGTCATCATTATTTTCTTCACTGTTTATACATCTTCAGGTATGGTTTCTGGTGGAGTATTATTTGAAAGTGCATTTGGTATGGATTACACACTTGGTCTATTTGTAACTGCAGGGGTTGTCCTTGCATATACTTTATTCGGTGGTTTCCTGGCAGTTAGTATCACTGACTTTGTACAGGGTGTCATCATGTTCGTAGCACTTATTCTTGTACCAATTGTTGCTTTTATGGAGCTTGGCGGAGTCGGACCTACGTTCGATACATTGAACGGTATTGATCCTCAGCTGACTTCATTCTTTGAAGGGACAACATTCCTAGGATTTATAGGTCTGATGGCATGGGGTCTTGGTTACTTCGGTCAGCCGCACATCATCGTCCGCTTTATGGCGATCCGTGATGTTAAGTCACTTAAGAGTGCGCGCCGTATCGGTATGACATGGATGATTGTTGCGATCATTGGTGCACTATTTACTGGTTTAACTGGTGTTGCTTACATTGAAAATACTGGAGGAGAACTTGCAAATCCTGAAACAATCTTTGTCTTCTTCTCACAGGTATTGTTCCATCCATTAATTTCAGGTTTCTTACTAGCTGCGATTCTGGCAGCAATCATGAGTACGGTATCTTCTCAGCTGCTTGTAACATCAAGTGCGCTGACAGAGGATTTCTACAACACATTCCTGAAGCGCAGTGCTTCTGATAAAGAACTTGTACTTGTAGGACGTATCTCAGTACTATTAGTCGCTTTAATCGCGATCATTCTATCACTTGATTCTGACAGTACGATTCTTGATATCGTAAGTAACGCATGGGCAGGTTTCGGTTCTGCGTTTGGTCCTGCGATCCTGCTTTCACTTTACTGGAAGCGTATGACTCGCTGGGGCGCTCTTGCAGGTATGCTTACCGGTGCAATTACGGTTATCCTTTGGGTATACGTATTTGGACTGAGCGGATGGTTGTATGAAATGATCCCAGGCTTTATCCTGAGTACGATTGCAATCATTGTTGTCAGCCTGATGTCAGCTAACTCTCGTGAACCTGTACGTGAAGGTTATGACAAGTTCGAAAAAGTACATGAAGTAGAAAAGAATAAATAATATTCACCTAGCAGCGGCTGGTCAAATCGACCAGCCGCTTTTTTATGCATCAAAAGACAGAGCATTTATTCGAATGATATTGACCTTCAGTTCACTCCCCTGCTTTGTACACCCAAAAGATAAACACGAGACGAGCCAAATCTACCAATTTAAACTAAATCATCAATGCAAGTTTCAACACAATTGATTCAGGGAAAATTATGCAGTATTGAGTGAGCCTCTTCCAGTAATTGATTAAATTTTCCGTTTTCATTCAAAATCCAGGTTAAAAGTCATGATTGCAAGCGCTTACTTCTGAATTTTCTAAATTTTTATCGAATTTTAGACAAAACAAGGAGTTTTATATGGTAATGTTGAAATTGTATAGACGAATTTATTGAGAAAGGATGGCGCGCATGGATCATACAATTAGTGATTTTGACATACACCTTTTCCATGAAGGTACACTTTATAATTCACACGCTATTTTTGGCGCACATCTGGTTAAACAGAAAAAGAAGGTGACCGGAACACGTTTTACTGTGTGGGCACCGCATGCAAAGTCAGTCTCTGTCACTGGCAGCTTCACTGACTGGGAGCCAGGCAAATATGAAATGACCCGGGTTAATAATGAAGGAATCTGGACTTGTTTCATTGATCAGGATTTAGAAGGATCGCTTTACAAATACGCGATTACCACAGCTGGCGGCGACCTGATTATGAAGTCTGACCCCTACGCTTTCCACTCTGAACTGCGCCCACAGACGGCTTCTGTTGTTTATGACCTATCGGGGTATAAGTGGGGCGATCAGCTTTATCGCCAGCGTGTCAGAAAAAGAAGACCAATCTATGAAAGACCACTTGCTATATATGAACTTCACCTGAATTCGTGGAAGCAAAAAGAAGATGGTTCTTACCTTACATACAGAGAATATGCGGATGAGTTAATTCCTTATGTAAAGGAAAGAGGGTTCACCCATATTGAACTGCTTCCATTAACTGAACACCCGCTGGATGCTTCATGGGGATATCAGGGGACTGGCTACTTCTCCCCTACCAGCCGGTTTGGCACACCTCATGACCTGATGTATTTCATTGACCGCTGTCATCAGGAGGATATCGGTGTCCTGCTTGACTGGGTTCCGGGACATTTTTGTAAGGATTCTCACGGTCTGTATATGTTTGACGGACAGCCTTTATATGAATATGATTCATTCAATGATCGGGAAAACCTTGAGTGGGGCACGGCAAACTTCAACCTCGCAAAAGGTGAAGTCAGAAGCTTCCTGATCTCTAACGCATTATACTGGATGAACTTTTTCAGAATAGATGGACTGAGAGTGGACGCAGTTGCAAATATTATTTACTGGGCTAATAGTGAACCTGAAACCGCCAATCCTTATGCAACAGAATTTCTTCAGGAATTAAATAAAGCGGTGTTTAACGAAAACCCGCGCTTTCTGATGATGGCTGAGGATTCCACTGACTGGCCGGGTGTCACAAAACCCGTTCATGAAGGCGGACTCGGATTTAATTATAAATGGAATATGGGCTGGATGAATGATCTCCTTGATTACATGGAGTACCCGCCATTTGAACGCAGACATCATCATCACAAGCTGACATTCTCACTTGTTTATGCTTATTCCGAAAACTATATTCTGCCACTTTCACATGATGAAGTGGTACACGGTAAGCGCTCTCTTCTTCACAAGATGCCGGGTGAATATTGGGAAAAGTTTGCTCAGTGGCGTCTGCTGCTCAGCTACCTGATCACACACCCCGGTAAAAAGCTGTTGTTTATGGGTGCAGAATTTGCTCAGTTTGATGAATGGAAATATGTACAAGGTCTTGACTGGTTCCTGAAAGATTACGATTCACATGCCCAGTCAGACGTTTTTACTAAAGAATTAATGAATTTCTATCAGGCTCATAAGGCTTTACATGAGTTTGATCATGATCCGCAGGGCTTTGAGTGGATTGATGCAGATAATGCAGAACAGAGTATTTATTCATTTGTCAGAAGAGGCAAGCGAAAGAGCGACACGCTGATGGTGATTTGTAACTTCACTAATGTCAGCTATGACCATTTCCGGATTGGTGCCCCATTTGAAGGAAAGTGGGAAGAAGTGTTTTCAAGTGACAGGCAGGACTTCGGTGGAACAAATCATGTAAACCAGACAGCGTTGACTGAAGAAAATCCGATTCACAACAGAAAGCAGTCTCTTGATATTAAGATCCCACCGCTTGGCATCACCATTTGGAAGCCGGCAAAAAAATAAAGAGGAGTGTGACATGATGGTTAAGAAAAAATGTGTAGCGATGTTACTGGCAGGAGGACAAGGAAGCCGCCTTCATTCCCTTACAACGAAAATTGCCAAGCCGGCAGTACCTTTCGGAGGTAAGTACCGGATTATCGATTTCACACTGAGTAATTGCACGAATTCAGGTATTCATACAGTAGGTGTTCTCACGCAGTATCAGCCTCTGGTTCTTAATTCTTATATCGGAATCGGAAGTGCCTGGGACCTTGACCGACGCAACGGCGGTGTTACCGTGCTCCCTCCTTACACTGAAGCAAGCGGTGTGAAATGGTACAGCGGAACTGCAAATGCCATCTATCAGAATCTGAATTATATTGAACAGTATGACCCTGAATATGTACTTGTTCTATCGGGTGACCATATTTATAAAATGGATTATTCAAAAATGCTTGATTATCACATCCAGAACGAAGCTGAAGCAACGATTTCAGTTATTGAAGTGCCATGGGATGAGGCAAGCCGCTTCGGGATCATGAATACAAATGATGATCTGGAGATTCTTGAATTTGATGAAAAACCGGCAGAACCTAAGAATAACCTTGCATCAATGGGCATCTACATTTTCAACTGGAAGTCTCTCCAGAAGTATCTTGATCAGGATAACCTGAATGAAAATTCTTCACACGATTTTGGTAAAGACATTATTCCTCTATTCCTGAACGAAGGAAAACGCTTGATGGCGTATCCATTTGAAGGCTACTGGAAGGATGTTGGTACGGTAAAGAGTCTGTGGGAAGCAAACATGGATCTTCTAAAAGAGAATCCGGGTCTGAACCTGTTTGATCACTCATGGAGAATTTATTCCAGAAACCCGAATCAGCCGCCGCAGTATCTTGCGACGACTTCAGAGGTAACGGATTCTCTCATTAATGAAGGCTGTGTAATTGAGGGTAAAGTCTCTCATTCAGTCATTTTCCAGGGCGTTTCTGTTGGGGAGCATGCTGATATTCACGAGTCAGTCATTATGCCTGATGCTGTAATTGGAAAGAACGTAACGATCAAACGCGCTATTGTTCCTGGAGATCTTGAAGTACCTGATGGCGTGACCATCACTCCGGAAAATGGAGATGAGGATATTATTCTTGTTACAAAAGAACTCGTTGAGAAGCTGAGAAAGGATGTGACGGCATGAGTCGTTTATTAGGAGTTATTGATGCAGCCACTGTGATGGGCGGACTTCAGGATCTTACTTTGAACCGCTCAGTTGCCTCTATTCCTTTTGCAGGGCGCTATCGTTTTATCGATTTTGTATTATCAAATATGGTGAATTCAGGCGTAGACAGCGTCGCGATTTTTCCAAAGCACCAGTACCGCTCATTAATGGATCATATCGGTTCAGGTAAAAACTGGGATATGGATAGAAAGAGAGATGGTCTCTTCTTTTTCCCTCCTTACTTTGAACCGAATGAAACCACGAGCATCGGCTCGTTTTCAAGACTTGAACAGCATATTGAATTTTTCAAGCGCAGTCATCAGGACTACGTAGTGATCGCGAGCAGCTATGTCATTGCGAATATTGACTTTGAAGAAGCATTAGCTGAACACTTAATCCATGATTATGATATTACAGAGGTTCAGCATAATGGGAAATCCCTTGAGATGTATGTAATCAGCAAAGCCCTGCTCATTGAACTGATTGAAGCAAGACGCCGCTCACAGTTCATCAGTGTATCAGATGTTGTGAAGCAGCCGCTTCATAACTATAAGATTGGTGCATATGAGCATAAGGATTATACAGCGATCATTGATTCGATCCCTGCTTACCTGAAGCATTCAATGGACCTGCTGCGTCATGATGTATGGAGCCAGCTCTTTACACAGGAGCGCCCGATTTATACAAAGGTAAAGGATGAGCCGCCAACCAAATACAGCTCTACTGCTCAGGTGCGTAACGCGATGATTGCCAACGGTGCTGATATCCGCGGAACCATTGAGAACAGTATTGTTTCAAGAGCTGCGAAGATTGGTGAAGGATCATTGGTTAAAAATTGTGTTGTCATGCAGAAGTCACAAATCGGTAAAAACTGTTCTTTAGAATACGTTATTTTGGATAAAGACGTGAAAGTGCTTGATGGCACCTCATTAAAGGGAACAGCTGAACAGCCGCTTGTACTTCGCAAAGGCAGCGTGCGTGAAGCGGCGGTGGTGCAGTAATGAAGGTATTGTTTGCGGTATCTGAATGTGCACCATTTGCAAAATCAGGAGGCCTCGGCGATGTCGCCGGGGCTCTTCCTAAAGAATTAATTAAAATGGGAGCAGATGTCCGTGTGATGCTTCCGAAATATTCTACGATCTCTGATGAACTCCTCACTAAAGCTAAAAAGATTAAAACGTTTTATGTCAATGTCGGCTGGAGACGTCAGTATTGCGGAATTGAAACACTGAAGCATGACGGCGTTACATACTACCTGCTCGATAATGAGTTTTATTTTAAACGGAATGCCTTATACGGTGATTTTGATGATGGCGAACGCTTTGCATTTTTCAGCCGGGCCGTGCTTGACGCACTTCCGCTAATTCCATTTAAGCCGGACGTGATTCACGCTCATGACTGGCATACCGGAATGGTTCCTTTCTTACTTGACCGTCAATACAGAACTTATCCTTTTTATAAAAATATTAAAACGGTTTTTACGATTCATAACCTGCAGTTTCAGGGGCTGTTTCCTGAAAGCGTGCTGGGTGATTTGCTGAATCTGGATCATCAGTATTTTACTTCCGGGGAGCTTGAGTTCTACGGCGCTGTCAGCTTTATGAAAGGCGCCCTGTTAAGCGCGAATGCACTGACTACGGTAAGTCCGACTTATAAAGATGAAATCCAGACGCCTTTCTTCGGTGAAAAGCTGGATGGTCTTTTGCGTGATCAGTCGTTCAAACTGAGCGGCATTCTTAACGGAATTGATACGGATTCCTATCACCCGGAAAAAGACACCTATATTGAGAAGCCGTACTCTTTTAAAACGATTAAAGATAAAAAAATCAATAAAGCAGCACTGCAAAAAGAGTTCAATCTTCCTGTATCTGAACATGTACCAATCGTTGCGATGGTCACCAGACTGACGGAACAAAAAGGTCTGTCCCTTGTAAAACGTGTGATGCACGAGTTACTGAACGAACAGAATATGCAGCTGATTGTACTCGGCAGCGGTGACCATGAATTTGAGAGTTACTTTAATTATCTGGCAAGCGCATACCCTGAAAAGACGGGCGTCTATATCGGATTCAGTGAAGCACTTGCCCACCGGATCTATGCGGGAGCAGATTTCTTCCTGATGCCTTCTCTGTTTGAACCATGCGGGCTGAGCCAGCTGATTTCACTGCAGTACGGGACAATCCCGATTGCCCGTGAAACAGGCGGATTGAACGATACAGTCCATTCCTGGCACGAAACGGAGCATACAGGCAACGGATTCACTTTTAATGCATACAATGCACATGATATGAAGCATACTGTTGAACGTGCCCTGGCACATTTCAACGACAAAAAGATCTGGTCAAAATTACAGAAAAACGCGATGTCAGGCGATTACAGCTGGGCGCGTTCTGCTAAAGAATATTATGACCTTTATGAAAGACTTCAAGGGAGGAAATAATGCATGTTCCAGAATAAAAGAGCATTTAAAGCAGCCTTTTTACAGCGGCTTGAACAATCAAGCGGTTTATCATTTGAACATTCTACCCCGCAGCACCAGTATCAGACACTGGGAATGATGGTGCGGGAATACGTCAGTACGAACTGGATTGCTTCGAATGAAGACTCCCGTAAAGGCGACCATAAGGAAGTCTATTATTTATCAATTGAGTTCCTTCTTGGCAGGCTGCTTGTCAGCTCTTTAGTGAACCTTGGAGTAAAAGATCTTGTGGAAGACGGTCTGACTGATCTGGGGATTAACCTCAGTGATCTTGAGGATGCTGAAGCTGATGCCGGACTTGGAAATGGCGGTTTAGGCCGACTTGCTGCGTGCTTCCTTGATTCGATGGCCTCACTCTCTATGGCAGGACATGGACATGGTATCCGTTATAAGCACGGTCTGTTTGAACAGCGAATTGTAAACGGTTATCAGGTTGAGCTTCCGGAACAATGGCTGCGTAACGGGAACGTGTGGGAAGTAAGAAAAACTGACCTTGCTGTTGAAGTCCCTTACTGGGGCGAAGTGAAATGGACAGAAAAAAATGGTCAGATGATTTTTACCCATGAAAAAGCAGAAACCGTTCTTGCTGTCCCTTATGATATGCCTGTCATCGGCTATGATACAGACCGTGTCAATACGCTGCGCCTTTGGGGAGCGGAGCCTGCAAAGCACTTCCCTCCTCACAAGGATTATATGCATTATAAACGTGACACGGAGCAGATCTCTGAGTTCCTTTATCCGGATGACATGTCTGACGAAGGAAAGATCCTCAGATTAAAGCAGCAGTATTTCCTTGTGAGAGCAAGTCTTGAGAGCATTCTCCGTGATTACAAAGAAGATCACGCTGACCTGACTGAGCTGCACGAGCATGTGGCGATTCATATCAATGATACTCACCCTGCCCTTGCAATCCCTGAGCTGATGAGAATCCTGATGGACGAGGAAGGAATGGGATGGGAAGAAGCGTGGAGTATCGTAACAGAAACGATTTCTTACACGAACCATACCATCTTATCTGAGGCGCTTGAAAAATGGTCCATCGACCTGTTCAGACCGCTCTTCCCACGGATTTATCTGATCATTGAAGAGATCAACAGAAGATTCTGTGAGGAGCTTTGGGAAGCCTATCCCGGCGACTGGGACCGCATTGAATCAATGGCAGTCATTGCCCATGGCTTTGTAAAAATGGCGCACCTGTCGATCGTCGGCAGCCACAGTATTAACGGCGTAGCCAGACTGCATACAGAAATACTTAAAATGCGTGAAATGAAGAACTTTCATGAATTTTATCCTGACCGTTTTAACAATAAAACAAACGGGATTACTCACAGAAGATGGCTCCTTCAGGCAAACCCTGAACTGACAAATGCGATCAACAATGCAATTGGAACGGACTGGATCAAGGATACAAGTAAACTGAATGAGCTGGTGAAGTTTGCTGAAGATGCTTCATTCCAGGATGAAGTGGATCAGATTAAGCATGATAAAAAACGTATTCTTGCAGACCTGATTCATGAAAAGAACGGAATCAAAGTAAATCCTGATTCTATTTTTGATGTACAGATTAAAAGACTTCATGCATATAAAAGACAGCTGTTAAACATTATGCACGTGATGCACCTGTATAACAGAATGAAAGAAGACAGCTCGTTCAAGCCACACCCGCAGACATTTATTTTCGGAGCAAAAGCGGCACCTGGTTATCATTATGCAAAAAAGGTTATCAAACTGATTCATTCAGTTGCGGCCCTTGTGAATCATGATCCAGTATCGAAGGATTATCTAACTGTTGTTTTCCTTGAAAACTACAGAGTATCACTTGCAGAAAAGATTATTCCGGCTACAAATATCAGCGAACAGATCTCTACTGCCAGTAAGGAAGCTTCCGGAACCGGTAATATGAAATTCATGATGAACGGCGCGCTGACACTGGGGACACTGGACGGTGCCAATGTGGAAATCGAAGAGCTGACGGGTCCTGAGCATATCTTTATTTTCGGTCTGACTGCCCAGGAAGTCATGAAGTATGAAAAGCACGGCGGTTATCATTCCTATGATTACTATCATGGAGATCCAAGAATTAAAAAAATCATTGATCAGCTCACTTCCGGCTTTTTCCCGGATACCTTCTATGATTTTGAAATGATTGCTGATTCTCTTTTGATGGAAAATGATCAGTATTTCCTGCTGAAGGACTTTGACGCTTATGTCCGCGCCCAGGAGCTTACATCTTCAGCGTACCAGGACAGAAAGCGCTGGCTGACTTCAAGTATCCATAATATTGCACGCTCCGGCTACTTTTCAAGCGACCGGACAATACAGCAGTATGCGGATGAGATTTGGAATTTATAGTGATAAAAAAAAGGGTGAGACAACTTTATGTCTCACCCTTTTACCGTTCCGCTGCGCTTCAGGCGGACGCTTTCCGGACGGTTGTTGCTGAGCCTCCTCAGCCTGCGGCTTGCGGGGTCTCAGCTTCCAACTAATCGTCCCGGAGTCGCCACCTTACGCTCCGCTGCACTCCAATAAATCTTATCATTTATTTCCAGCAGCTTTTTCTATTATCAAATCACTGCTTGCCTGGAAAGCCTCCCGCCTGAAGCGGAAATCACCGGTTTATTATGCGTCACCTACTGCTCATAAATATGAACAAACGGCTCTGTATCATCAGGCTCTTTAATGATCAATGCTTCGGGTCCATTTATTGATGTGATGCTGACTTCAATATCAAAGTATTCCGGGAACAAATCTATTAATCTTCCGGCAATATACTGAGTAAAGCCGACAATTTCTGATTTCCCATAAAACTGAATTGGAATATCAATCTGCAATTGTGCCAGCTGGTCACCGCGGTAAAGACCTGTCCCAATGACACTATTAAAGTTAGGGAAATACGTTTCAATGTCCTGTTTGAAGTTCAGGAACGCTGTCTCATCATCCCTGTAATTATCTCTTGCTTCTTGTGAGGGGAACAAAACATAGTTTTCATTCATTTCATTCCAGCTACCAAGCTCATTACTGCCGCCATCTGCTGTTGCGTATCCAAAGAAGTTACCCGGAATCACTGTGCTTGTAGGCTCCTGCTTAAATAAAGCAACAGTAATCGGTACTTCTGCAAGCTCTGCCTTTTCAGGATCATTGGCTCCGATCTCACGGATACGTGAAACGACTTCTGCTGCCATCGCCTGACCTTCTTCTTCAAGCCTGCTTTGAGGAATATTTTCTTCAAATGTCGGACCAAAAGGATCGCCATCATTGTTATAGTAATACACTGAGTTCATCGCAAGACCAATGACGATACCACCCAGCCTTACTTTTGATTCATCCTCAGCTGATTTGACGAAATAGTTATGCTCAAGGATATGCGCTAAATAGATCGGACTTCTCTCTGCTCTTTCTGCACGGGTTCCTTCTCCATTATCAACAGGGTTCAAACCGATATTTTCTTCAGGTTCCATATCATATTCTGCAAGCTGTTCGTCTGTAAATTCACGGTTTAACCAGCTTGAGATTGTATCACTCTCCAGGAATTGTCCTGCCTGAAAGAAATACTCTTCAGGTGAAAAATTCTGCTGGGCCACACGCATTAAGCCATTTTCAAACTCAGCTATATCGTAATTTGTATTCAGATTGTTAACGACCATCCCTCTAGATGGTGATGCTTCGTATGGGAGCAATGTCCGGTAGTATTCATCAGATATCTGGAAATTAGGGATAATGACCGTCTGCTCTTCACTGTTCTCCGGGGCATTTTCCTGCACAACTTCATCTTCCTGCTGAAAAGACGGCGTACAGCCGCTCATCAGCAGTGCAGTACCCGTCGCAGCGGCTAACCATTTTTTCATGTAACTGCTACACCTCTTGTTTTGTGATTTCTTCTACCAGCTGGTCTTCATCCCAGACTGGTATATTTAACTCCTGTGCTTTCGTCAGCTTGGAGCCTGCATCTTCTCCGGCAATTAACAGATCTGTTTTCTTACTGACACTGCCGGTTACTTTTCCGCCAAGTAATTCAATTTTCTCTTTTGCATCTCCGCGTGTCAATTGAGCTAATTTCCCAGTCAGGACAATTGTTTTCCCTGCAAAAGCGGAATCAATGTCTTCAGCTTTCTGCTTTACCGGGCCTGTATAAGTAAGGTTGACGCCGTTTTCACGCAGCTCTTCTATTAACTCAAGTACTTCTTCGTTCTCAAAGTATGTGACGATTGCATCGGCCATTTTGTTACCAATTTCATCAATTTGACACAATTCTTCTGCCGATGCTTCTTTTAAAGCATCTACTGATCTGAAATGTTCTGCAATTGTTCTTGCAGCTTTGGCTCCTACATGACGGATTCCGAGACCGAACAAAAGCTTTTCCATTGAATTATTTTTTGATGCTTCAATTGCGTTCAGCAGATTATCAGCTGATTTTTCGCCCATACGGTCAAGACCGATGAGCTGCTCTTTTGTTAAACGGTAAAGATCCGCAACATCCTGAATTAATTCACTCTGGTAAAGCTGTGCAATCACTTTCTCGCCCAGTCCATCAATGTTCATTGCATTACGTGATACAAAGTGCGTCAGTCCTTCCTGCAGCTGGGCAGGACATTTCGGATTCAGACAGCGCAGTGCGACTTCCCCTTCCAGCCGTTCAAGCTCACTCTCACAGGTAGGGCAGTGCGTTGGCATATTGAACTTTTTTTCTTCACCAGTCCGTTTGTCAGTGATCACGCTGACAACTTCAGGAATAATATCTCCTGCTTTTTTAATAACGACATGGTCGCCAATACGGATATCCTTCTCCCGGATCAGGTCTTCATTATGAAGTGAAGCGCGCTGGACCGTTGTACCTGCCACCCTGACAGGCTCAAGCAGTGCAGTAGGTGTAACAACGCCAGTTCTGCCTATGCTCAGTTCAATGTCATGAAGAACGGTTACGACTTCTTCTGCAGGAAACTTATACGCAATCGCCCACCTTGGACTTTTCGCTGTAAAGCCAAGCTCCTCCTGGTGATCAAGTGAGTCCACTTTGATGACAATGCCATCTATATCATAGGAAAGGTCTGCTCTTTTTTCAGTCCATTCCCCGATATAATCCATGACTTCATCAATGGAGCTGCACATTTTCCGTTCAGGGTTGGTCTTCAGTCCCATCTCATTAAGCAGCTTCATTCCTTCGCTTTGTGACCTGACACCTGTATCGCCGGGGTCTCCAATGGCATAAAGAAAGATATCAAGGTTTCTGGAAGCAGCAATCCGTGGATCAAGCTGTCTGAGTGATCCCGCTGCGGCATTTCTCGGGTTTGCAAAAAGTGCTTCCTCCTTCTTTTCTCTTTCTTCATTCAGCTTGAGAAAGGAGGACTTTGGCATAAATGCTTCTCCACGGACTTCAATGGAAAGCGGCTTTTTCAGACGGAGCGGAATAGAACGGATTGTTTTCAGGTTTGCCGTAATGTCTTCCCCGACTGATCCGTCTCCTCTGGTCGCGCCCTGCACAAACAGGCCATCTTCATATCTGAGTGACACTGCAAGGCCATCAATTTTGAGCTCGCAGCTGTACATTGCACTGTCTCCTGCCACCTCTCTCACCTTTCGATCGAAGTCTCTCAGATCTTCTTCGTTAAAGGCGTTTCCAAGGCTCAGCATGGAGGTCTTGTGGGTCACCTTTGAAAATTGCTCAAGTACCGCTCCTCCGACACGCTGAGTCGGGGAATCGGAAGTAGCAAGCTCAGGGTGCGATTCTTCTATTTCTTTTAATTCATTCAATAACTGATCATATTCAGCATCAGGAACTGTGGGCTTGTCCAGCACATGATACTCATAGTTGTACTGATTCAGCAGCTCATGCAGCTCCTGTACTCTTTTCTCTGCGGTCACAGGCTCAACTCCTTATGTCACTTTATTAACCGGTGCGAATTTGGCCAGCAGGCGTTTTACACCTGTTGGACTTGGAAATGCAATATCAAGTTCCATTGAATCCCCTTCACCTTTTACGCTGACAACAGTGCCTGTTCCCCATTTACCGTGCTGTGCTTTATCACCGACACTCCAGCCCAGATCGCTGCCACCGGTGTTGCGCGGTGCAGGGCGTCTGACGGGACTTTTTCTCGGCTGCGGTTTTGATGGTGATCCGAAGCTTCTGCTGCCTGAAGAAGTTTCTTTTTTCATCGGCTCTTCAAGTAATTCAGCCGGAATTTCAGCAATAAATCTTGAGACAGGGTTCATATTTGTACGTCCGAATAACGTTCTCATCTGGGCATTTGTGATATACAGTTCTTCTTCAGCACGTGTAATGC
The DNA here is from genome assembly GCF_034427455.1 of Jeotgalibacillus haloalkalitolerans. Taxonomy (NCBI): domain Bacteria; kingdom Bacillati; phylum Bacillota; class Bacilli; order Caryophanales; family Caryophanaceae; genus Jeotgalibacillus; species Jeotgalibacillus haloalkalitolerans. The sequence goes on from NZ_JAXQNN010000006.1 coordinate 144,327, forward strand.
CTACATAAGCAAGTCGTCTTTCCTCTTCCATTTCAGCCTCTTCCATCAGTGAGCGGCTGTGTGGGAATACCCCTTCTTCAAGCCCCATCAGGAAGACAACAGGAAACTCAAGTCCCTTCGCTGAGTGCAGCGTCATGAGCGTTACGGCATCTGCCGGAGCATCATCTTTATCCAGCTGGTCAATATCAGCGACAAGGGCAAGGTCTGTTAAAAATGCAATCAGACTTTTATCGTCACTCGCTTCTTCAAATGCTTTTGTTACTGACAGAAACTCATCGATATTTTCAAGTCTGCTTTGTGCCTCAATTGTTTTTTCTGCCTGAAGCGATTCTCTGTAACCGGACTTATCAATAATATCCTCCACCAGCTCAGTTACTGATAAGTACTCCTGCATCTGGGTAAAGTTTTTAATAAAGTCACGGAACTCAAGTACAGTCTTTGCCGCTCTTCCGCTGAGACCGATAAAGTCTGCAAGCTCGAGCGCATTATACATCGACATCTCGTTATCACGCGCGTAGTTTGCAATCTTATCAAGTGAAGTGGAGCCGACTCCGCGTTTTGGTACATTAATAATTCTGATCAGGCTGATATCATCATCCGGATTGGCAACCAGTCTGAGATAAGCCAGAATGTCTTTAATTTCTTTTCTGTCGTAGAACTTTGTACCGCCGACAATGGTGTACTCAATATTGGATTTCATGAGTACTTCCTCCATGACACGGGACTGCGCATTGGTTCTGTACAGGATCGCAAAATCAGAAGGCTTTCTTACACCGGAACGGACAAGCTCATTGATTTTTCCTGCAACAAATTGCCCTTCACCCTGTTCACTGTCTGCACGCACATACGTGATTTTCTGTCCGCCTTTATTATCTGTCCAAAGATTCTTGGCTTTACGGTTCGGGTTATTTTTAATAACGGCATTCGCCGCATCAAGTATTTTTTCTGTTGAACGGTAGTTCTGCTCAAGTAAAATTACTTTCGCGTTCGGATAGTCTTTTTCAAATGACAGGATATTCGTGATATCCGCGCCTCTCCAGCGGTAAATTGACTGATCCGAGTCACCGACTACACAAAGGTTTTTAAAGCGTGAGGCCAGCTGTTTGACAAGCAGATACTGCGCTCTGTTTGTATCCTGATACTCATCCACGTGAATATACTGAAATTTACGCTGATAGTTTTCAAGCACTTCAGGTACGCGTTCAAATAAATGAATCGTCTGCATAATCAGGTCATCAAAATCGAGCGCTGAGTTTTTACGAAGCCTTTTCTGGTATTCAGAAAACACTTCACTGATCGTCTGATCATAATAGCTGCCTGCATCCTTTGCGAACTGCTCAGGCGTTGTCAGCTCATTTTTTGCTGAGCTGATTGCAGCAAGAATGCCGCGCGGATCAAACTTCTTCGGATCCAGGTTCTTATCCTTTAAAATACGCTTGATGACTGACTGCTGATCTGTTGAATCAAGGATCGTGAAATTACGATTATAGCCGATCCGGTCAATATCTCTCCTTAAAATCCTCACACACATGGAGTGAAACGTTGAAATCCATACATCCTCTGCCGCTCCGCCAAGAATGCTTCCTACACGGTCTTTCATTTCACGCGCAGCTTTGTTTGTAAAGGTAATCGCCAGAATGTTGTAAGGCGCTACCCCTTTTTCAATCATTAAATACGCGATCCGGTGTGTCAGTACTCTAGTCTTCCCGGAACCCGCACCTGCCATAATCAGCAGCGGGCCATCTGTTGCTTTAATTGCTTTTGCCTGCTCAGGATTCATTCCATTCAGCAGACGATCTGTTAAAAATTGCATCGTCGCACCACCTCGAACATTTGTTCTTATTATAGCCCGGATATTTGCTTCCGGACAACTTTAATCTAAACTTTCTTAAAGATGGCTGATGATTTTCACTCCAGGGGGACGCTTTCCGCGGCCGGGCGGTGAGTCAGCAGGCTTCGCCATGGCCTCACACGTCCCTTCCTGCGAGCCGCCCCCTTACGCTACAATCATCAGCTGTGCAGAAACAGAAACTGTCTTTAATAAAGCACTAATTTAAAACTGTTTTCAACGCTTCTTTTAGGTCATCATAAATAATATTGCCGACTACGATGACGTCAGCGTATGCAGCCATCTCTCTGGCTTCCTTTTCACCTTGAATACCGCCTCCGTAAAATAGGACAGTATCTTTTAATTCACCGCTTACTCTTTTAACAAGTGACGGATCACCGTAAGTTCCGCTGTATTCCATATAGAAAACCGGAAGTGAAAACAGGTGTTCAGCCATGCGTGCATAGGCAATAACCTCATCATCACTGATTGTTGCATCTGCTCCTGTTAATGATGCTGCCTTACAATCCGGATTCAAAATGCAGTAGCCTTCTGCAAGAATCTCTTCCCAGTTCATCAGATCCCCATGTTCTTTCACCGCTTCATGATGAATTCCTTTGAACCATTTTGGATCCTCAGTATTCAAAACAGTCGGTATAAAATATAAATCGTAGCCAGGTGTAATGGCTTCAAGAGCCGATACCTCAAGTACACACGGGACTGTATATCTGCGCACGCGCGCCATCAGATCAAGCACATTTTCAAGTGTCACACCATCAGAACCGCCAACCATGACTGCATCTGTGCCTGATTCACATATCTTTTCAAGTGCTTCATCCGTTATTTCTTTATTAGGGTCCAGTTTAAATACATGCTTCCATTCCCGGACATCGTACATCCCAAGTCCTCCATTCGAACACTCATTATCCGTACTATTATAGCACCGAAGAAGTGACTCTAAAAGAGAAGTGGGGATGAAGTTATAAAGTCGTTAAAAAAAGAAGATGGGACTGATGCTGTCTCATCTTCTTACTCGTTCCGCTGCGCTTCAGGCGGACGCTTTCCCCGGGGACCGCGCTAAGCCTCCTCGGCTTCGCCTGTGGGGTCTCAGCTGTCGGTCACATCCCGGTGGAGTCGCCGCCTTACGCTCCGCTGCACTTAAATTTCACAAAAAACAATATATGACTTACTACAATATCTTGTTTTGGAACAAACTCTTTTCAAAGTTGTTAATTTACAATACGAGCGAAACGATTAAGAGGGCAGGACACATTGTCCCACCCCCTTAAAAATATTACTCTTTATCTTCACCACTGTCATCACTCTGATGAACGCGCTCAAGAACCATTGCGTAAGTATCATTACCATAGTTCAGGCAGCGCTTAACGCGCGAGATGGTTGCAGTACTTGCACCGGTTTGTGTTTCAATTTTATGATAGGTATTCCCTTCACGCAGCATACGTGCCACTTCAAGGCGCTGAGCAAGAGATTGTATTTCATTAATTGTGCACAAGTCATCAAAGAATCGGTAGGCTTCGTCTTTGTCTTTAAGTGAAAGAACGGCTTCGCATAGCTGGTCCAGTTCTTTTCCTCTTAACTTATCGATTTGCATCAGACAGATACAGCTCCTTTTAAAAGTATTGCAAGAGCAAACGTGTGCTCAGCTAAAAATAGGACTCTTTTACATTTTAACGCATTATCGTTGGAAAGAGTACCGTTTTCTTTTTTACATCATAGATTCCGCGCTGTGTCACTCTTAAATAAGGTAAGTGGGTTGAGCACAGAAATAATAGTGTATAAACCGGATCATCAAAGGCGTATCCGCATTCTTTCAGTACATCGCGGAGCTTCTTTTCACCCTCAATCAGGGTTTCCATCGGCTGATCTGACATGACACCGCCAAGCGGCAATGGAATTTCATGAAGCATTTCTCCCTGATCCATCAGCACAATGCCGCCTCCAATTTCCTTCATCCTCGCGAAGGCATCCAGCAGATCCTTTTTACTCTTACCAATCAGCAGAATATCCCCTGTACTTGAAAAAGAAGAAGCCAGTCCTCCAAGATTACTCGCAAACCCTTTAATCAGCGTACAGATTTTCCACTCCCCGTAACGGTCCACAAGCATAAGAAAGCTTTCATCATTATCACGCGGAAGCTCGTTCACACTTGCATCAATAGATACTGAATAAGGCTTGGTGATGACGTTATTGACCATGTCGATCCCGCATGGCATTGAAAACTGCAGGTCATCAGCATCAAGCGTCCAGTCGATCTCAAGCGGTTGTATGTCTGACCAGTCTGGTGTAAACAGCGGTTCCTGTTCCTGACCATCCTTTAAGATCCATTTACCTTTAGACATCACTGATTCAGGAACAGGGTTAGCCGGGTCACCCAGAATGTTTAAGGTAGCAAGACGACCAGTTGCAATCATTCCCTGCATATAATCCAGACGGTAATATTTCGCGATTGCAAAAGAAGCCATATGGTACGCTTCAATCGGCTCCACTCCTTCTTCAATTGCAATCCGGACAAGCTGATCCATGACACCACTCTCATAAAAGGATGGACTTGACCCGTCTGTTGTCATCATGAGTGAATCAAAAGAATGCAGATTGCGTTCCTTTAACTCTCTGATCAACTTCGGCAGATCCGGTCTGATGGATGAATGTCTGAGGGTCACTGCAAGCCCCTGTTCAAGACGCTTCCATACATCGTCCCCTGACATTGCTTCATGATCACCTGTTACACCAAGCAGTGACATTTTCGCAATCGTTTTCTCAGATGCGCCAGGCAAATGTCCTTCCACCCGCTTATAACGCAGCCGCGCTTCTTGCACCCAGCTCAGCAGCAGGTCGTCCCCCTCTGCAAGCTTCGGCCAGGAAGTAAGCTCCCCGGCGAGTAAAACACTCGGGTCATCAAGCCATGACAGCACTTCTCCGTTTGTAAAGACTTCCTCTTCCGCGCGGAGCTCTGTCTGCGAATCCAGTCTGCTCCACCAGTAATATGTCAGTGGTGACGTTTTGAACTGCTGCATAAAAGGAAGCGCTTTCTTTTTGTCGCATAATAAAAGGAGCATCAAATTGTCCTGAATAAATGTCGTCGTTCCGCGCTTGGCTGCATACTCCCCAAAGCTGTGTGGATTATAGAGCTGAAACGGATGAACATGAGGTTCAATATAACCCGGTACAATCCACTTGTCTTCAAGGTGAAGCACTTCAGTTCCATTTAATTTTTCAGGCATGTCGCTCCCTGCATAGATGATTCTATCCTGGTATATCCATATATTCCCTTTCACCCATTGATGAAGGGTTGAATTTAAATAATTAGTATTAGCAAGTACAAGATCAGGTGATTTCGTTCCTTCCAATATGGAAGTATGGTCTCTTAAATGACTGATCTTCCACGGAAATCTCTGTTCCACTCTCATCACTCCAATAATTCCTCTAAAAGTTTCATTAAGCTTACCATATTTTACGCGTCACCGCACAAAAGAAATGTGTGTATTTAAAGAATTTGTGTATAGCTGAACATTATTTTAACAAAATACATTTTTTCCTAAAAATTATTATTGATAAATACTTTTACAATGATTCATCAAAACACCTGACCAAAATTATTATCAGAAACTCTTTGTTACATGTATAATTAAGGTTTTAAGTTTGAATATTCAGAAAAAGTTTTTTACTCTGTTAGTTATTAGTGGTCTTTTTTTATTTGTATGATATTATTTAAATAACAATAAACTTAGCAAAGAGAGTGATTTTCATGATCGGAGACCGTGTTAAAGCTTTACGGAAAGAAAAGAAAATGTCGCTGACTGAACTGGCTGAACAGGCAGGCGTTGCTAAATCATATATCAGCTCTCTTGAGAGAAATCTTCAAAAGAATCCATCTATTCAATTTCTGGAGAAGATTGCTCCAGTACTTGGTGTTACGGTCAACTCTCTGCTGGACCCTGATAGTGATGAAAAAAACGTGGACAGTGAGTGGGTGAATCTCGCGAAAACAGCAATGGAATCCGGGATCTCTAAAGAACAGTTTAAAGAGTTTATTGAATTTAACAAATGGCGTATCAATCAAAAATAGCCTGTGCAGCGAAATGCTTTGCACAGGCTATCTTATCGTTTTAAATCAGTCTTACCCAACAACTAAATCATTCCTCCTCCAATTGGCAGAACCTGCTCCTTCCAGGAAATCTCTAATATCCTCCACCGGAATTCCTGCTTGTACAGCTTCCTCAATAAGCGCCATCCATTCAACATCCACTTCGTGTTTACGACCCATTACATTCCCCTCCTAAAATACTTTCTACAGTACTTCAGGCGGCTCAGCCGTCATAGCTCCCTATCTCTTTCTTGGCCTTAGACCCGTAAGCTTTGCGTCCCACCCTTTCAGATGGTTTGCCTTTTTCTGTTCTCTCAAAGCGATTGCTGCATCTGGGATCAACTTAGGGCTAAAAGTTTGAGTTTAGGTATAATTTCTGGTATGAACTTATATTATCACTAGGATAGTCACAAATAAATAGTCCTATTTACCTAAATATTCTGACTTTTTCAACATTAAATTTATGTTACAATGTTTCATTTGGATTATTTTGAGGAATGGTGGTAAGCAGATTGACGAATGTGCTGATTCAGTTCGTAATAAGAGACTGCTCTGAGAGATGGAAATGTAGTGAGATCCTCACCGCATACAGGACAAAGCCAGATTTCAAGGGTACCGCTGCTATAGGAAGACCGCGTGCATTTAGGACATTCTTTCCGCACCATGTTATCACCTCTTCTTTTGTTCTTTATAGAGAATACCTGTATCCTCATTATATGTCAGAAGAATTGATTCGCAAGAGCTGAAAATGGTCAAATCTGGTGCAAAAAGAATGTATTTCACCTAAATACTCTTATTAACGCCAATTTAGTCATTATTTTAGAAAATTCTAACTTCTTTTTAATGCTTTATGGCCAATATCTTTTCTGTAAAAGAATTGCTCTGCTGTAGTGGTTTCAAGCGCGCTGTAAACGTGCTGACGGGCTGATTCAACACTGGATCCTGAACCGGCAGCCAGTAATATCCTCCCACCATCAGAAACCACTTCTGTTTCCTTAAATCTCGTTCCCGCATGATAGAAGAAAGCATTTGTATCAAGAATCTGCTGTACTGAGTGACCCTTTTCATAAGCATCCGGATATCCTTTAGAAGCAATGACAACCCCAACAACCGTATCATCACTCCATTTTACATCTTCTGTTTTACCTTCTAGCAGGTTTAACAGGAGCTGCGCAAGATCAGATTCCATTCTGTGGAGTACCACCTGCGTTTCCGGATCACCAAAACGCGCATTGAATTCAATCACTTTTGGTCCATCTTCTGTTAAAATGAGCCCCGCATATAAAACCCCTGTAAAAGGATTATCTTCCTGAATCATTGCCTGAACAACCGGCTTAATAATCTCATTCATTGCTTTTTTTTCAGTATGTTCCGGGAGATGAGCGACTGGAGAATATGCACCCATTCCTCCAGTGTTTGGACCTTCATCATTGTCATATGCCCTTTTATGATCCTGTGCGAGCGCCAGTGGAACAATCGATTCTCCGTTGACCAGACACATAAATGAAAATTCTTCACCATCAAGAAAGTCTTCTACCACAATTTTTGCAGATGAAGCACCAAAACGGTTGTGTTCAAGCATATCTTCAGCAGCTGCCAGTGCGTCTGCTTCAGTCATTGCCACAACGACACCTTTCCCTGCAGCAAGACCATCCGCTTTAATCACAATAGGCGCCCCTTTTTTCTTTATGTAATCAGACGCCTCCCGGAAGCTAGTGAATGTTTCATAGCCTGCGGTTGGAATGCTGTACTTTTCCATCAGCTCTTTTGCAAATGCCTTACTGCCTTCAATTGCAGAAGCTTTTTGAGTCGGTCCGAACACTTTCAGTCCTTCTGCTAAAAACAGATCGGTTAACCCCTCAGCTAGCGGCTGCTCCGGTCCGATCACAGTCAGTGCAATATCATTCTTTTTTGCGAACTCCACAAGTTTCTGCTGATCTGTCTCTTCAATCTCGATACATTCAGCATGTGCTGCAATTCCTGCATTCCCAGGGGCACAAAAAACCTTACTGACTGATTCATCCTGATAAAATTTATAGCAAAGCGCATGCTCGCGTCCTCCGCGTCCAACCACAAGTACATTCATCTAAATTCCTCCAGTAATCTTATTTTTCCTGACTTATATTTAAAAAGAGCCGGCCTCAAAAAGAAGCCGGCTAAAAATATTCTGTAAGCGGCTTTGACATGGACCTCTTACGCAAATAGAAAAGTTTCAATCATAGTTACTCAAAACAAATTAATGCTTAAAGTGGCGTACGCCTGTCATGACCATAGCAATGCCATACTCATCAGCTTTCTTAATAGAATCTTCATCCTTAATCGATCCACCCGTCTGAATAATTGCAGTGATACCGGCTTTAGCAGCCGCTTCAACTGTATCATCCATCGGGAAGAAGGCATCGGAAGCAAGTGCAGCTCCCTGTGCGCGTTCGCCTGCCTGTTCAAGCGCGATTTTAGCTGCGCCGACCCGGTTCATCTGACCAGCACCAATGCCAAGTGTCATATGCGGTTCAGCAACAACAATAGCATTCGACTTAACGTGCTTCACCACCTTCCAGGCAGTCTTCATTGCTGTCCACTCCTCATCAGTCGGTTCACGCTTTGTAACAACTTTGAGGTCAGCATCTTCGAGTGTATAGCGGTCCTGATCCTGAACAAGCAGTCCGCCTTCAACTGACGTGTAGATGTATTCATGTTTTAAATGGCGGTCAAATGGAACAGTCAGTAATCTGATATTCTTCTTCTTCGTCAGAATCTCAAGCGCATCATCTGAAAATGCCGGTGCAATGACGATCTCAAGGAAAATTTCAGCCAGCTTTTCAGCAGTTTCTTTATTCACTCCGCGGTTAAAAGCGACAATCCCGCCAAAGATGGATGTAGAATCAGCTTCAAATGCACGCTGGAAAGCCTCCTGCGGGCTATCACCGGTCCCGACTCCGCATGGATTCATATGCTTCACTGCAACAGCTGCTGCCTGATCAAAGTCCTTTACAATCTGAAGCGCTGCATCCGCATCCTTAATGTTGTTATAAGATAACTCTTTTCCATGGTGCTGTCGGGCATGGGCGATTGAGAACTCAGACCCTAACGGATTACGGTAGAATGCTGCTTTCTGGTGAGGGTTTTCACCGTATCGCAGATCCTGCTTTCGTTCATACGTGACTGTGATTCTTTCAGGATTCTCTTCGCCGGATTCCTCAGTTAAGTATTGTGCGATATAAGCATCATAAGCTGCCGTATGTCTGAAGACTTTTGCAGCCAGACGCTTTTTAAGTGCAGGTGAAACTCCGCCTGCTTTTAACTCTTCAATTACTTTATCATAATCTTCAGAGTCGACAACCACTGTTAAATACGCATGATTTTTCGCAGCTGCGCGCAGCATTGTAGGGCCGCCGATATCAATATTTTCAACTGCATCTTCAAATGACACATTCGGCTTTGCGATTGTTTGCTGGAACGGGTATAAATTGACACAGACAAGGTCAATTGCTTCAATGCCCTGCTCCTGAAGCTGACGCTGGTGGTCAGGCTGATCCTGCTTAGCAAGAAGCCCTCCATGAATAGATGGATGAAGGGTTTTTACGCGTCCTTCAAGAATTTCAGGGAAGCCTGTTACTTCATCTACACCTTTTACTGTAACCCCATTGTCAGCAAGCAGTGTTTTTGTCCCGCCAGTTGATAGAATCTCATATCCAAGAGACTGTAATTGCTCTGCAAATTCTACAATGCCTGCTTTTTCAGAGACACTGATTAACGCACGTTTTGTCATTTTGTTTCCTCCAATGCTTCAGCAAATAGCTGGTTAAGTGTTTCAGGGTAAAGGCGATGCTCAATTCCGTGGATCACCTTTTCAATCTCATCTCTTTCCCATCCATCAGGAATCTTAAAAGGCTCCTGCACAATCACAGGCCCTGTATCCATTCCTTCATCTACATAATGAATCGTCACACCTGTTACTTTCATCCCGCTGTCGATTGCCTGTCCAAGCGCGTCTTTCCCCGGAAATGCAGGGAGAAGTGATGGATGCACATTGACAATACGTTTCGGATAGGCCTGAAGAAGGACAGAACCGATAAGTCTCATATACCCTGCTAATACCAGCCATTCTACTTCTTTTTCATGAAGCATTTCAAGAATTGCTGTCTCATACTCAGCTTTTGACGGAAAATCTTTAGGATTCAATGCGCAAACATCAACCCCAAGTGCTTCTGCACGATTGACGGCAAACGCACCAGGTTTGTCCGTGACGAGCAGCACGAGGGAGCCTTTTAATCTGCCATCACGGATTGCCTGGGCGATTGCTTCAAAGTTACTGCCGCTTCCTGATGCAAATACCGCAAATTTAACCTCACTCATGTATGGTTACCTTCTTTCCGCTTCCAGCTGTCACGTGACCAATCTCGTAGCTTTCTTCACCTGCATCTGCAAGCTTTCTCTGAACAGCTGCTGCATAATCTGGACGCACTGCAAACACAAAGCCGATTCCCATATTAAATACGCTGAACATTTCCTGATCTGAAAAGTCTCCGGCTTTTTGAATCAGATCAAATACCGGAAGTACCGGCCAGCTGTTATTGTTCACTTCAATGGATGTTCCTTCAGGCAGCATACGTGGAAGGTTTTCATAGAATCCGCCACCGGTGATATGTGCCATTCCAGTGATTTCACCCGCTGCAAGTGCTGTTTTTACAGCTTTAGGATACAGGCGTGTTGGTGTTAATAGAACTTCACCAAGTGTTTCTTCAAATCCCTCGGGACGGTCAGTGAGCTGCATTTGACTTTGCTCAAGCAGTACTTTTCTGACCAGTGAAAAGCCATTGCTGTGAATCCCGCTTGACGGTAATCCGATTAATACATCTCCAGGCTGAATCGCTTCCCCTGTAATGATCCGGCTTTTTTCAGCGGCTCCAACGGCAAACCCTGCCATGTCATACTCATCTTCTTCATACATACCAGGCATTTCAGCAGTTTCTCCGCCAATTAAGGCACAGCCGGAGTCTACACATGCGTCTGCGATTCCTTTTACAAGCTGTTCAATCTTTTCAGGCTCTGCTTTACCGACTGCCAGGTAATCAAGGAAATACAGTGGCTCTGCGCCCTGGGCAGCAATATCATTTACACACATTGCCACACAGTCAACGCCGATTGTGTCATGCTTGTCCATGGCAAATGCAAGCTTCAGCTTTGTTCCGACACCGTCTGTTCCCGAGATCAGGACTGGTTCCTTGTAATTCAGGGCTGACAGGTCAAACATTCCGCCAAAACCGCCGAATGCGCCCATAATGCCTGCGCGCTCTGTGCGTTTCACATGCTTTTTCATACGCTCTACTGCTTCGTATCCTGCTTCGATGTTAACTCCGGCCTGTTTGTAGGCATCAGACATGAATGTTCCTCCTTGAATACGCTGTTGGGTCTTGGCGCACGATCTCCGTTTCAGGGGGACGCTTTCCGCGGCCGGGCGGTGAGCCAGCAGGCTTCGCCATATGCCTCACCTGTTTCTTCCTGCCGCAGGAGTCGCCTCCTTATACTGCGATCTACGCTGTGGATCTTAAGAAAACCTCTTAATGAATTCATTGCATTCTATCGTTTAAGTCATAAATTTAATTAATATTAATGCGCCAGTTCTTTTTCGTACGGATGCAGGGTATCCGGGTAAATCTCGGTTGGATACTTTCCTGTAAAGCATGCCAGACAGTGTCCGCGGTTTTCACCTTCATCTTCGCGGCCGACCGCTTTAACGAGTCCTTCTACACTGAGAAATGATAATGTATCAGCACCGATTTGCTGACGGATTTCTTCGACAGAGTGTTTAGAAGCGATCAGCTCTTCATGACTGCTTGTATCAATTCCGTAAAAGCACGGATTTTTAATCGGCGGTGAACTGATGACAACATGCACTTCAGTCGCACCGGCTTCCTTCAGCATTTTCACGATACGGCGGCTGGTTGTTCCGCGAACGATTGAATCATCCACCATAACCACACGCTTACCTTCAACAACACCTCTGACCGGTGACAGCTTCATTTTGACACCCTGCTCCCGAAGCTCCTGAGAGGGTTGAATAAATGTACGGCCAATATAACGGTTTTTGATTAGTCCCATTTCATAAGGAATCGATGCTTCCTCAGCGTAGCCGATTGCTGCTGAAATACTTGAGTCAGGGACCCCTGTTACGACATCTGCTTCAATCGGGAATTCCTGCGCAAGCTGCTTGCCGAGACGCTTTCTCGCCGAGTGAATGTTGATCCCGTCGATGTCACTGTCCGGACGTGAGAAGTAGATATATTCCATTGAACAGATCGCACGGTTTGTTGCATATGAAAAGCGCTCTGAGCGGATGCCTTCATCATTAATAATCAACAGTTCTCCGGGCTCTACCGAACGGATGACTTCTGCACCGATAATGTCAAATGCACACGTCTCAGATGCTACTGCATAGCCGTCACCGACTTTTGCAAGCGTCAACGGTCTTAAACCATGCGGATCCAGCGCAACCATTAATTCAGTTTCAGTCATGATGACAAAAGCATAAGCCCCTTTTAACATAGTCAGTGCGTTCTTCACACGTTCCTCAAGGGATGCATATCCGCTTCTTTTAATGAGGTGTGCAAGTACTTCCGTATCTGATGTTGTCTGAAGGATGCTTCCCTGACGTTCAAGCTGGTGTTTTAACTGATTGGCATTCACCAGGTTCCCATTGTGGGCAAGTGTCAGGGTGCCACTTTGAGAGCGGAAGACAAGCGGCTGAACGTTTTCATAGCCGCCGCCTCCTGCAGTTGCATAGCGGACGTGTCCAATTGCGCCATGCCCCTTCAACTCTTCAAGCATTTCCTGGGTAAATACCTCTGTTACAAGCCCCTCACCTTTAGAAAAAGATAAGTTTTCTCCGTCAGTCGCAGCGATTCCCGCTCCTTCCTGACCGCGGTGCTGTAAGCTTTGAAGTGCGTAATACGTCATCTGTGCAGCCTGTTCGTGGCCCCAGACGCCGAAGACGCCACATTCTTCATTTAATCCTTTTAATTCAGCAAGCATGGGATTGCTCCTCTCCAGCTCTCTTCAAATTTTTCTACTGGCTGGTCGATAACAGCTGCTCCGTTATGCACAACTTTTAATACAGGCTGTGCTGTCACTTCACCAATTTTCTTTGCGCCTGTCAGTTCTTCAAATGCTTCCTGATTTTCCGGCTTCACACTGATCAGGAATCTTGATTGTGTTTCGCTGAAGAGTTCAGTTACTGCAGAACCTTCTGTTTCAGCTGTAACACCAAGACCTGAACCGAATGCCGACTCAGCAAGCGCCACTGCAAGACCGCCTTCAGCAAGATCGTGTGCAGATTGTACAAGTCCCTGCTGGATTGCTGTTAACACCTTTTGCTGACGATCAAGTTCTGTTGCTAAATCAAGCTCAGGTGCTTTCCCTGAGATCTCTCCTGCAGTCAGCTTTTGAAGCTCACTTCCTCCAAACTCAGTTTTTGTATCCCCAATAAGGTATACAGCGTCTCCTGCCTGCTTGAAGCTTTGAGTTGTAATATGATCCAGCTTTTCAATCAGGCCAACCATTCCGACAACCGGTGTCGGGTAGACCGCTGTACCGTTTGTTTCGTTATATAAAGAAACGTTTCCGCCAATAACAGGTGCATTCAGCACGCGGCACGCTTCACTCATACCATCCACGGATTTCTCCATCTGCCAGAAAATCTCCGGCTTATCAGGACTTCCAAAGTTCAGGCAGTCTGTAATCGCAAGCGGACGTCCGCCTGAGCAGACAATGTTACGTGCAGCTTCTGCCACTGCGATTTTCCCGCCTGTCTCAGGATCAAGATACAAATAGCGTGAATTGCAGTCTGTTGTCATTGCAAGCGCCTTTTCAGTGCCGCGGATACGAAGAACGGCTGCATCAGAACCAGGCGTTACAACCGTGTTTGTGCGCACCTGATAGTCATACTGATCATAGACCCATTCTTTACTCGCGATAGTCGGTTGTTTTAAAAGTGCATGCAGCGTTTCTTCCACATTTTCAACTTCAGGTTCCTGATTTTCAATCGCCTGGAATTCACGATAGTAAACAGGCTCTTTTGAAGGCTTATGATAGACCGGTGCATCTTCAGCAAGCGCATCAACCGGTACATCTGCTACAACGTTTCCTTCATGAAGAAGACGGAGACGCTTATCATCTGTAACCGTTCCGACAGCTACTGCATCAAGGTCATACTTATGGAACAGCTCCTGAATTTCTTTTTCGCGCCCTTTTTCAATGACAATCAGCATACGCTCTTGTGATTCAGACAGCATCATTTCATAAGCTGACATACCTGTTTCACGCTGTGGGACAAGATCAAGGTTCATTTCAATACCTGAACCTGCTTTACTTGCCATCTCAGCTGACGAGCTTGTCAGACCCGCTGCACCCATATCCTGAATGCCGATCAGCGCATCGTTTTTAATCAGTTCAAGGCATGCTTCAAGCAGAAGCTTTTCCATAAATGGATCTCCCACCTGTACTGCTGGACGCTTTTCATCTGAGTCCTCTGTTAGTTCTTCAGATGCAAATGTCGCACCGTGGATGCCATCGCGGCCAGTTTTTGCCCCGACATACATCACTGTGTTACCAACACCCTTTGCCTGGCCTTTCTGAATCTCATCATGATTAATCAGCCCGACACACATGGCATTAACAAGCGGGTTACCGTCATAAGATTTGTCAAACTGGACTTCGCCGCCGACTGTCGGAATGCCGATACAGTTACCGTATCCTGCGATCCCTGCAACTACCTGCTCAAATAAGTACCGAACACGAGGAGAATCCAGTTCTCCAAAGCGTAGGGAATTGAGTATCGCAATGGGTCTAGCTCCCATTGAAAATACGTCCCGTATAATGCCGCCGACACCTGTCGCCGCACCCTGGTAAGGTTCGATGGCAGATGGGTGATTATGACTCTCGATTTTAAATGCCACTGCCTGGCCGTCTCCAATATCAACAATGCCAGCTCCTTCTCCCGGTCCCTGAAGTACCTGCTCACCTGTGACAGGGAATTTCTTTAAAAGAGGCTTTGAATTTTTATAGCTGCAGTGCTCTGACCACATCACTGAAAATAATCCAAGCTCTGTATAGTTAGGCAATCTGCCCAGGATCTTCTCTACAAGGCTGAATTCTTCATCAGTCAGCCCCATTTCTCGGTAGATTTTCTCATCCTTGATTTGCTGATCTGCCGGTTCAAGCATTAACGACATGAGAGTCCCTCCAGTGTTTTACGATTGATTGAAACAATTTAAGCCCATCCGCACTTCCTAACAGCTCGTCCACAGCACGTTCAGGGTGAGGCATCATGCCAAGTACATTTCCTTTTTCATTCGTGATCCCTGCAATTGAAAGCAGGCTGCCATTTGGATTATCTGCATAACGGAAAGCGATCTGTCCGTTTGCTTCAAGCTGCTTTAGTGTGTCTGCGTCACAGAAATAGTTGCCTTCACCATGAGCGACTGGTACTGTGATCCGCTCATTTGGCTGATAGGCTTGTGTAAACATTGTCCCGTTATTGACAACTTCAAGTTCGACAGGTCGACAGATAAATTTCAGTCCCTGATTACGAAGCATAGCGCCAGGCAGCAATCCTGCTTCAAGCAGAATCTGGAATCCGTTACATACGCCAAGCACAGGCTTACCGGCTTCAGCAGCCTTCACCACTTCAGTCATCACATTCGAAAAGCGTGCGATAGACCCTGAACGCAGGTAATCTCCATAAGAGAACCCGCCAGGCAGTAAAACGCCGTCAAACTGACTTAAGTCAGCCTCATCATGCCAGACGTATTCAACTTCCTCACCAAGCTCATCCTTTACTGCGTGATACATGTCAATGTCACAGTTTGATCCTGGAAATACAATGACCGCAAACTTCATTGTGTAACGGCCTCCTCCACTTCAAACTCATAGTTCTCAATAACTGTATTTGCAAGAAGCTTCTCGCACATTTCTTTAACCGTTTCTTCAAGCGGACGGTCAGACGGCTCAATTAAAAGCTCCAGGTATTTTCCGATTCGTACATCCTGCACTTCGTGATAATCCATTGCATGAAGTGAATTCTTTACTGCTGTTCCCTGCGGATCAAGTACACTCTCTCTTAACGTTACATGAACTTTAACTTTTATCATGATTTGACGCCTCCCAGTCGGTTTAATACCTTTTCATAAGCTTCTGTCAGACTTCCAAGATTCCGTCTGAACACATCTTTATCCATCTTCTCACCCGTTTTAATATCCCAAAGCCTGCACGTATCAGGGGAAATCTCATCAGCAAGCAGCACCTGTCCGTTTTCATCACGTCCAAATTCAAGCTTGAAATCGATTAAATCAAGACCGATTTCTTTGAAAAATGCGGTCATGACCTGATTCACCTGAAGCCCTTTTTCTTTTAAAAGGGACAGTTCCTCAGCTGAAGCAAGTCCGAGAACATCAATGTGATCTTCATTAATCAGCGGATCACCGAGATCATCGTCCTTGTAATACCACTCCACGATTGTTTTCGGAAGCTTTGTTCCTTCATCCAGACCAATCCGCTTCGCAAGCGTACCTGCTACAGTGTTTCTGACAACCACTTCAATTGGAATGATCTCCACTGCCTTTACCAGCTGTTCATGATCAGAGATCTTTTTGATAAAGTGAGACTCAATGCCTTCTGCCTTCAGCTTTTCAAAAAGAAGACTTGTAATCAGGTTATTCAGTACGCCTTTTCCGGCAATCGTTTCTTTCTTTTCACCGTTAAATGCAGTAGCTGAGTCTTTGTATTCAATCCATAGAACGTCTTTTTGATCTGTCTGATAGAGTCGTTTTGCTTTACCTTCGTAGAGGAGCTGTTCTTTTTTCAACTGGATTTCATCCTTTCGAATGTCGGAATATTGGGATTATTTACTTTGCAACCAGCTGATTTCCGCTTCAGGCGGACGCTTTCCGCGCGGCCGGCGGTGAGCCTCTTCGGCGCAAGCGCCTGCGGGGTCTCACCTGTCCGGCTTCTCGCGCTGGAGTCGCCGCCTGCAGAGAGAATCAGCTTTTGTAAGCAATTAAAACGTCAGCTTCTATTTGTATTTATAAAAGTCCGATACGCTTAAACACTGTGTCTACGTGCTGCAGGTGATAAGTGTAGTCGAAGCAGTCTTCGATTTCTGCCGGTGACAGTTTTGATGTGATTTTTTCTTCCGCTTCAACGAGTTCACGGAAGTGCACCTGCTTTTCCCACGCTTCCATTGCTTTTGGCTGGACTGTGTCATAGGCTTCTTCGCGTGAAAGACCTTTGTCAATCAGTGCAAGCAGGACGCGCTGTGAGTAGATCAGACCGAGTGTGCGGTCCATGTTGCGCTTCATATTTTCAGGGAACACTGTCAGGTTTTTCACAATGTTTCCGAAACGGTTCAGCATGTAATTTAATGCGATTGTTGCATCCGGCAAAATGACACGTTCAGCTGAAGAGTGTGAAATATCACGCTCATGCCATAGCGGAACATTTTCATAGGCTGTCTGCATGTAGCCGCGGATCAGACGTGCAAGTCCTGTCATATTTTCAGAACCGATCGGATTCCGTTTGTGTGGCATTGCAGAAGACCCTTTTTGACCTTTCGCAAAGAATTCTTCTACTTCACGTGTTTCACTCTTTTGAAGGCTGCGGACTTCTACAGCGAACTTTTCAATAGACGTCGCGATCAGGGCAAGTGTTGCCATATAATCTGCGTGGCGGTCTCGCTGCAGTGTCTGTGTTGAAACCGGTGCAGGTGTTAAGCCGAGCTTTTCACATACATAAGATTCAACAAACGGGTCGATATTTGCATACGTGCCGACTGCGCCTGACATCTTACCAAATTCAACGCCGGCTGCTGCGCGCTTGAAACGGTCAAGGTTACGCTTCATTTCTTCGTACCAGAGTGCAAGCTTCAATCCGAAAGTCGTCGGTTCAGCATGAACACCATGTGTACGACCCATCATCACTGTATCTTTATGTTCTTTCGCTTTCTCAGCTAAAATCTCTACAAAGCGCTCAAGGTCAGCAAGCAGAATTTCATTCGCCTGTCTTAGCAGGTATGAAAGTGCAGTATCTACAACGTCTGTTGAAGTCAGCCCGTAGTGTACCCACTTCTTTTCATCACCAAGTGTTTCAGAAACCGCTCTTGTAAATGCCACTACGTCATGGCGCGTTTCTTCCTCAATCGCTTTAATGCGGTCCACATCAAATGATGCATTCTCACGGATTTTCTGTACATCCTCTTTTGGAATGTCACCAAGCTCTGACCATGCCTCACATGCCAGAATTTCCACCTCAAGCCATGCTTCAAAGCGGTTCTGCTCAGTCCAAATCGCACCCATCTCAGGTCGCGTATACCGTTCAATCATTGTTGTGCCTCCTTGACCGGGCTCCAGACGCCTGATGCTTCAATTTCTTTCAGCGTCTTTTCAATATCATCTGTCAGTATTGTGATATGCCCCATTTTCCTGTTTGTTTTTGCTTCGTCTTTCCCATATAAATGAAGTGACCAGTGTGGGTAATGCGCAATGGCATCTAACGCCGGCTCAACATGCTGACCAAGTAAATTCACCATCACAGCAGACTTTAAAAGATCTGATGACGGCAGCGGCCAGTTCGTAATTGACCTGATGTGCTGATGGAACTGTGATGAAGAGCTTGCTTCTATTGAATAGTGACCTGAATTATGAGGTCTTGGTGCAAGTTCATTCACATAAAGCTCTCCGGCTTTTCCAACAAACATTTCAACTGCAAGCGTCCCGATCAACTGGAGCTGATCAGCCACCTGCTCTGCCAGCCTGATTGCATTGGCTTTCACTTCCTCACTCACTCTAGCGGGCACAATAGAAGTATGCAGTATCTGATGCTCGTGAATGTTCTCAGCAATTGGCTGTGTAACAGTCTCACCTTTTTCATTGCGGTGAATGATGACTGAAATCTCACAGTCAAAATCAACAAAAGCTTCTAATATACATGTCCCATTAAGTTTGATCAGCTGTGCTGCTTCCGGCAGATCCTCTTCACTTTCAAGCTTTACCTGCCCCTTGCCATCATATCCACCTGTAATGGTCTTCAATAACATCGGAAAAACGAACGTTCCTATCATATCATATAATTGTTGTTCGTTTTCTATGATTTTATAAGAAGCAGTAGGAACATCTGCTTTTGTAAGTGTATCCTTTTCAAACTGACGGTTTTGTGTGATTCTGATCAGTTCAGCTCCCTGAGGTACATGCGCTTTTCCGGATAAACGTTTTAGAGATTCATAGTCTATATTTTCAAACTCATACGTAATTACGTCACTTAATTCAGCCAGTTCTGCCAACCCTTTTTCATCGTCATAGGCGGTTTGAATGACATAGTCAGCAACCTGTGCACATGGTCCATTTTCAGAGGGGTCCAGCACTGCTATCTTGAAGCCTGCTTCCTTTGCAGCGAGCGCCATCATTCTGCCAAGCTGTCCACCCCCTATAATGCCAATGACTGCAGGCGGCAGTATCATTTGCTTCATACGAGATCACCACTGCTTTCAAGTACTTTTTCTTCACTCTTCTTTCTCATCTCAGCAATTCTTTCAGCTAACGCATCGTCAAATGATGAAAGCATTTGAGCAGCAAGAATGCCTGCATTTGCAGCGCCTGCATCTCCAATCGCAACTGTTGCAACCGGAACACCGGCTGGCATTTGAGCAATGGATAATAGTGAGTCCAGTCCGTTCAGCGCTTTTGACTGAATCGGTACACCGATTACCGGCAGGGTTGTTTTAGCAGCAACCATGCCCGGCAGGTGTGCGGCACCGCCTGCTCCTGCGATGATGACTTTAATTCCGCGTGATCTTGCCTGTTCTGCAAATGAAAACATGAGGTCTGGTGTACGGTGTGCACTGACGACCTGTTTTTCGTAAGGTACTTTGAGCTCGTCGAGTTTTTCGCATGCTTTTTTCATTGATGGCCAGTCTGACGTACTTCCCATAATGACGCTAACCAGTGCTGACATCTTCTCACTCCATCCGGGTTTAATTCTTTTATAACCGCTGTTGATTTCCGTGGAGGACTTCGCTTTCCCGCCCCCGGGCGGTGAGCCTCCCCAGCTTCGCTTCCGGGGTCTCACCTGTCCCTTCCTGGGGCGGGAGTCTCCGTCCTCCACTCCAATCAACAGCTAAATCTGATAAATGACTAAAAGGTTAAGATAACAAACAAACAAATAAAAAAAGTCAGCAGCTTTTCTTCATGTTTATTAATGAAGGAAAGCTGCTGACTTTTGTCAGGGAGACCTGCAGAATATACGGGTGCCCTGACTCTTTCCCTCATAGTCCTGTCATTTACGGTGCAGGGTAGAAACTTTCGGGCCATATTCCCGATTTTATATGAGGCCGTTCATTCAATTGATTTCGTAATCATCATAACAAGCTGACATCAGAACGTCAACACAAAAACGAACATTGTATTTTCTGAACATTTCATTGTTCGCTTTTTTGACCCTGGAATCTGATTTTCTGTCTGATTGGTTCCTGTTTTACAGAAGATCCATCTTTTACTTCTTTAAATACCGGCTCTTCCATTCTTCTGACCGGCATATATCCTTCTTTCGCCATCCGGTCGAGGCAGTCGCCGATTGACTCGTGCTCCTCAACATCAAACCACTTTTTGCTCATTCTTCTCCTCCTGTGACATTCTTCTTCTCACACTCTTGACCCAGAAGCCGCCGTGAATCGCTTTTGGTTCATATGATATCATAAATGCCTTCGGATCGATCTCTTTAATTCTGTCATAGAGCTTTAATTCGTATTTTCTTGGCGTTAAGATCTGCATGGCAAAACGATCCCCTTCAAGTCCATTCGCTTCCCAATCTGTCACACCATAGCCGAGCTCTCTCAGCTTTCTTGGCAGCTCGAGTCCATTGTCAGTTGTAATGACGTTAACTGTAATATAACCAAGCGCTAATTTTTCTTCAATCTTCATGCCAATGATGACACCAAGACCATAACCTACCGCATAGGCAATCAGGTTTTGAATCTCATTCAGATTGTCCAGCACAAGCCCCAGACCAACAACATATATTACGACCTCTACCATGCTCACACCTGCTGCATAATAGCGGTATCCCTTTAACGTTAAAATCATTCGAATGGTGAAAAACGATACATAAAAGATATTAATTGAAAAAATGATCGCTACCATTACTAAGCTGTTTTCAAGCAACTTTATTCTCCTCTTTTCCGGTATTTTCAAATCCTAAAAGCAATCCTACTAGCCTTAACTGAAAATGTAAAGGTCATTACGCCCCAAATCATGAACTTTTCATAATTTCGCATATCGAAGTGATATAATTGTCTTATTACTGAACACAGGAGTGAAGAGCATGAAAGAGTTATCTATTGGCATTATCGGGCTTGGTGCAATCGGGCAGCGTCTGATTCCCGCATTTGAACAGCACGAAGGCTTTACAGTCTCGGCAATCAGTGACGTGAACAAAGCATTAATGAAAGAAGCCACTCAAAAGCATTCGTTAAAAGCGATTCATTATACCGATGCAGAGGAAATGATCGAGTATGGTGCACTTGATGCCATTTACATAGCCGTTCCACCTAAATTCCATCATCACTATGCACGCCTGGCTGCAAAACGCGGCATTGCAATTCTTTGTGAAAAGCCGCTTGCTAATTCAATAGCAGAAGCGGAAGAGATGACAGAGGCTGTAAAAGCAGCTAACGTAATCAATGCGATTCACTTTCCGCTTCATTACAGCAATGAAGTTGCATTGCTAAAGGAAAAGTTATCAAAAATCGGTGATATCCAGAGAATTGAGTTAACCATGCGATTCGAAACATGGCCGCGCACCTGGCAGCAGAATGACTGGATTGCTAAGCGCGAACAGGGTGGCTTTATTAGAGAGATCACTCCACATTTTATTCAATTGACAAACAGATTATTTGGAAAGATTATCATCTCAGCGAAAGATACACAGTATCCGGACAACGAGATAGACTGTGAGACAAGTGTCGTCGCCTTTGGAAGTGCCGGGCATATTCCATTTATAATCAATGGACATAGCGGAATTGGGATGAAAGATGATCTGACCTATAGAATTTATGGCACAAAAGGCATACTTTCCCTTGATCAATGGGCCGAACTGAAATATGGCAATGCTGATCAGCCGATCGAACTGATCCAGGAACGCTCAGCCTCTGCATCCGGATCACTCTTAACAGCATTTCATTACGCCATTACCACTGGTGAACGTGCTGACCTCGTGCCATTTGAAGAAGGCACAGCCGTACAGAAAGTATTTGAACAGCTCCTCTAAAAACAAACAGGGAACCCCGTCAGGTTCCCTGTTTACATATAAATTGATTCACTCATCAAGTTTCAGGATCGTCCGCTGCATCGGAACGCCTCCCATACTCACATTTCTCTCTATAAACAAATAATCTCTTCCATCAATACGGAACTTGCCGTTTCCCATGTAATCAACATCTCTTCCGTCATCTTCAAGCTTATTTCTAATTGCCTCAACATGTTCGCTAAACTTATAATAACGCTCATCAAAATCAATAATGATATTCCCCTTCTTATATCCCATCAGCCGGTTCAATAAAAATAAAAGCCCGACAATCGCAATCAGGATCGCAATAATAATATACATTTTATACTCTCCTCTCATAGCTCATATACGAAAAGGTTCAGGAAAAGTTTCACTACACAATTTCCTTCATCAAACACTACAGCTTGATTGTCCTAAAAGAGGTTACAAAAAAATGGGCAAACCCTTTTGGATTTGCCCATTCTCTTTTATATTACTTTTACAAAAGCTTCTGCAGCTTTTTGACTTGATTGCGGGTTTTGACCAGTAACGAACTTACCGTCCGTCAATACATGCTCAGCCCAGTTACCCTGTGCCACAAAGTGTGCACCCTGCTCTTCAAGCTTAGACTGAAGCAGGAATGGCATTAGAGAATCAAGACCAGTATCCCGTTCTTCCTCGTCTGTAAAACCAGTCATTTTTTTACCCTTCACCAGATACGTTCCATCTGAAAGCTCAACATCAACAAAACCGGCAGGCCCATGGCATACAGCGCCGATTGCTTTATTATTTTCAGCAAAATGTGAAAGCGCATCCTGAAGCTGAGGTTCGTTCGGCAGGTCAAACATCGTACCGTGTCCCCCTGGCAGGAAGATCCCATCAAAGTTTTCAAACACTACATTCGATAGCTTCTCAGTGTTTTGAAGCTCTTCCTCCGCTTCCTTCCACTCAGCAGGATTTTCACCATCATCTAAACTATTTGGATCAAGCGGAATACCTCCGCCTTTTGGACTCACCACTGTAACCTCATAACCATTCTTCTTAAATTCCACATAAGGCTCAGCGAACTCTGATAACCAAAGTCCCGTCGGATGATCCTTATCAATTTCACTCGTATTCGTTAATACCATCAATACTTTTTTACTCATTGTATACATACCACCTTTTCAGTAATGGATGTTCTCTTCTTACACTATATTTAGATACCCGATTACCAACTCATTAAACGAAACTCAAGTAAAATGAGATCTATTTCACCTTAAATGAAAAATGAAGGCAAGGGATGGGTAGAAAAGCAGGAGTTTAAGGAAATAAGTCTATCCATGAAGGAATGACTGACATTGGTGATGTAATACATCTATAAATGATGGAATTAGACGCGTGGATTAGGCTGGTGAAGGAATGATTTCAGGATTGAGGGAATTAAATCGCATACTGAAGGAATCCAACCCAGGGCTGATGAAATAACTCTCAGATTGAAGGAATTCTCATGCGCTTGATGCCGTTGGGAAACTGGCTTTTTGCCCTGAATGCATTTAGGATCTCGTCAGTTTGCCTTTGATGCAATTAGGACTCAGCCTTTTTGCACTTTGCCCTTCACGCCCTTCGGAGCCTGTTCTTTTCAAATAAAAAAAGCCTTCCCGCTCAGGGAAGACTCAGTTTGCCTAGCGACGTCCTACTCTCACAGGGGGAAACCCCCAACTACCATCGGCGCTGAAGAGCTTAACTTCCGTGTTCG